>CAZVOQ010000165.1:0-4137 GCA_964628475.1 uncultured Oscillospiraceae bacterium
ACTCCTTTTTAGTGGTTATATATATTTATACTTATAATATAGTATAAATAATTTATAGTTATTAGTCAATTAAATCTATCCATTTTCACTAAAATATGACATTATCACAATTTTTAATAAAATATCAATTCCAGTTTGTGATTTTTCATAAATTCTCATAAACAAAAATCCGCCTATAGACGGATTTTTAAATAAAATTATTCTACTATCAATGATACAATTTCAGATTTTGCAACATCTATTAATCCCATATCAGTTATTTTTAAAGCTGGGCTTACTGAAAGTGCTAAAACTCCAAAAGACATAATCGGATTGTGATGATTATAGCCTAGCCTTTGCATTTCTTTTCTAACTTTTGCAAGAGTAGTTCCTGTGTATTCTAAAGATTTATCTGAAAGTATTCCTGCTATTGGCAGTGCTAGTTCTGAAGTTATTTCATTGTTTTCACTTGTTAAATATCCGCCTTGCAATTCAATAACTCTATTTACCGCTAAAACCATATCTTGAGCATTTGCCCCTGCTACAACTAAATTATGATTATCATGAGCATAAGTAGCTGCTACTGCTCCTTTTTTATGGCAATCACCTGTTATAAATCCAAGTCCTACTCTTTTTGAGCCTGTGTATCTATCAAAAACAGCAGTTAGCATACATCCAGTGTTTTCCCATTTTAAAACTCCATTTTCAACAGGCATTTCCATTATTTTTTCTTTTGTTCTAATCGTTTCGCTAGTTATATCAATAACTCTAACTTTAACTGAGCTTTTATCTGTATCGATTTTAATTTTAAAAACATCTGCATTTATTTTTTCTAAATTAACAGTTTTATAATACTCCTTATCAAATTTTTGCCCTTTATCTTCTAAAAAGCTAACTAATTCCCCTTTTTTATAAACAGTATTGATTTTTAAATCTTCTAATTCATCTAATAAAATAAAATCTGCAAGTTTCCCTGGTGCAATAGCGCCTCTATCAGTTAAATTCATTCTTCTAGCTGGTGTGAATGTGGCACAGTAAACTGCATCTTCGATTTTCATTCCAAGTTTAATTGCTTTATTAACTATTAAATTTAAATGGCCTTTAGATAAGAATGTATCAGCAACACAATCATCAGTAACAAATGAGAAATGTTCATATAAATTATTATTTATAATATAATCAATAACCTCTTTAGTAACCATTTTATCCTGTAATTGCATAAACATTCCATTTTCAAATCTTTGTATAGTGCCATTCATATCATGTTCTGTGTGGTCTGAATTAATTCCAAGGTATAAAAATTTTGCTAAATCTAAATCAACTAGCTGTGGACAGTGCCCCTCTATTGGAAAATGCTTATCTATCTTTTTAAGTTCTTTTAAAAATTTTCTAATTTCAGAGTTGTCATTCTCTTTTATTATTGTGCTATAATTCATAATTTCGCCAACACAGATTACTAAGGGATTATTATAAATCTCCATCATATCGCTAGATAAAATGGCAGCTCCCGTTGTTTCTAAATCGCTCCTTGCAGCAGGAACACAGCTTGGAATACCATAGAAAATATCAATCGGGCTATTCTCACTAGCCTTTATCATATCAAGTATCCCCTTCGTTCCAACAACGTTTGCTATTTCATGAGGCTCTGCTACAAGCGTTGTAACGCCGCATTTTGCAGCCCTTGTTGCAAAGGCATTCGGAGTTATCATGCTTGATTCAACATGCATATGAATATCAATTAAACCTGGAATAATATATTTTCCTTTAGCATCAATAATATTATCGCTCTCTAATTCATTTATATTTTTACTAATATAATAAAACTTGCCATTTTTAATAGAAATATCGTTTTCTAAAAACTTTTTTAAATAACTATTAAACACTTTAGCGTTTTTAATTATTAAATCAACTTTTTCTTTTTGCATTTTTAACATTTTCCTTTCAAGAATTTTGCTTTATTATATTTTAGTACATTTTTTTGGTAAATACAAGTTTGTATTTTTAATTGTTGACATATACTACTAAAAGGAATATATTTATTATATATTAAAATATTAAAGGAGATTTATCTATGATAAAATTTAAAGACATGCCTTACAAAAGAGGCAACAGTGATGAAGTTTTAGCTAAAATTACTGCTTTAACAACGCAGCTTAATAACGCTACTTCGCCAGCTGAACAAATTAAAATCTACAAAGAATATGAAGAAGTTTTAGATAGCTTTACTTCAATGGGAACACTTTCTCATATACGCTACACTATTAACACTAAAGACGATTTCTATTTAGCCGAAAAGAAATTCTATGATGAAATCGGCCCTGTTATTGAAGAAAAATCACAAGAATTTGTAACTGCTCTTTTAAATTCAAAATTCAGAAATGAACTTGAAAAAGAAATGGGAGAATTAATTTTTATAAACGCTCAGATGAGTAAAGACAGCTTTTCTCCTAAAATCGTTTCTTTAATGCAGGAAGAAAACACATTAAAAGCTGAATATCAGCAATTATACGCAAGTGCTATTGTTAATTTTGATGGCAAAGACATGCCTTTACCAATGCTTGGAAAATATAAGCAAAGCCCTGATAGAGCAATTAGAAAAGCTGCTTTTGAAGCTGAGGGTGGTTTCTTTGATGAAAACCAAGAAAAATTAGATGATTTATTTGATAAACTAGTTAAAAATAGAACACAGCAAGCAAAAATCCTAGGCTTTAACAACTTTTTAGAATTAGGTTATTTAAGAAGAAGCAGAAACTGCTATTCTGCAAAAGATGTTGCTAATTATAGAAGGCAAGTTTTATCTGATTTAGTTCCTTTAGTTAAGAAAATAAAAGAAAATCAAAAAACAAGAATAAAACTTGATGATTTTAAATACTATGATGACTACTTTAATTTCTTAGATGGAAACGCAGATCCAGTAGGTACTCCTGAAGAGCTATTAGCAGCTGGAAAAAGAATGTATAGCGAAATGGGCGATACTACTAAAGAATTTATTGAATTAATGTTTGATATGGATTTATTTGATGTTATTTCAAGAGATGGCAAAGCACCAGGCGGATATTGCACAAGCATTTCTGATTATAAGGCTCCTTTTATCTTCTCAAATTTTAATGGAACAGCTGGTGACGTTGACGTTTTAACTCACGAAGCAGGCCATGCTTTCGCTGCATATCTTGCCGCTAGAAACATTGAATATTCAGCATTAAGCCACCCTTCTATGGACGGCTGTGAAGTTCATTCAATGGCTATGGAATTCATTACAACTCCTTGGCACGAATTATTCTTCAAAGAAAACACAGCAAAATATCAGCTTTCTCACACAGAATCTGCTTTAAGTTTTATCCCTTATGGTACAATGGTAGATTATTTTCAAGAAATTATATACACAAATCCAGATTTAACTAAAGCACAAAGAAACGAAAAATGGGCTGAACTTGAAAAACAATTCCGTCCTTATATTGATTTTGAAAATCTTCCGTTTTACTCTCGTGGAGCTGGCTGGCAAAGGCAACTTCATATTTATCTGTATCCATTTTATTATATCGACTACTGCCTAGCACAAACAGTTGCACTTCAAATTTTTGCATTATTTTTAAAAGATGAAAAAGAAGCATTTAAAACTTACATGGATTTCACTATCCAAGGAGGAACTAAAACATTCACAGATTTAGTTAAATCTGTTGGCTTAATTTCACCTATGGAAGATAACTGCTTAAAAGATATATGCAAAACAATCGGAGATTGGATACAAACATTAGAAGTTTAAAATTTAAATATATTACTAAAAACGCAAACTTTTTTAAAAGTTTGCGTTTTTTCTATTGACAAGTGTATATACGACAGTGTATACTGTGTATATACTAGTATAACAGTTATAACAGTCAGGAGGTTTCGATATTTAAATGAATATAATAATTTCAAATTCAAATTCAGCACCAATCTACGATCAGCTATACACCCAAATAAAAAACCTAATTATAAGTGGCAAATTATCTGAGGGTGAAAGTTTGCCATCCATTAGAAATCTTGCAAAAGATTTAAAGATAAGCGTAATCACAACAAAAAAAGCATATGAAAAACTAGAAATTGATGGGTATATAAACACTGTTCACGGAAAAGGCTCGTTTGTTTCCCAGCAAAATACTGAAATTTTAAAGGAAA
>CAZVOQ010000166.1:0-4116 GCA_964628475.1 uncultured Oscillospiraceae bacterium
GAGCAGGGCTATGATGCACTTCAAGATGAAGATAAAGAAACCGCTTAGTGAAATAAAAAAATGTCACAGCTGATGAGCTGTGACATTTTTACATTTAGTATTATTATTTTTTGAAAATTCCAAAAGGTTTTCCAAGTGGTAGAAATTCTCTACCAAATGTAGCATTACAAACATTTGCAGCAACACCGTAGAATGAAACTAAAGAAATTGCAAGTTCTGCCCATGCAGCAAGTTCGTGGAAGAAGTGCGGCATAATTCCTAAGGTTGATAGTGATAAGCCTAGGAATAAAACATCAATTAAAACGAAAACGATAAATAAGAATTTACTTGTTTCAACTGAAGCAAGTGTCATAATTAATGTAAATATTAAATATCCTAAAAATGCAAATCCTAATTGCTTTACATCTGCATTAGCTGCCATAGTTTCGCCAAAAACTCCATTTTGAACAAGCCATGTCATTGCAACACCTAGCCAGAAAAACCCGTATCCGCAAAAAGCAGTTGCGCCAAAAACATTGTTTAATTTTGCATCAAGAGCTCCAGCGTAAATTTGAGCAAGTGCTCCTAAGAAAATTGCCCAAGGAATAACTAGAGATGTTCCTTCTGTGATACCTAATTTTTGACTAGCTGCAACTAAAGTTACTAAAGCTAATCCAAATAATCCGATTGATGATGGATTTGCTGTGCTAACTGCAACAGATGTTGTGTTAGCGTTTGTTGAATGTCCTGCCATTTTAAATTCTCCTTTAATAGTAAATATATCGTAATTGTTGATTGTGAATAAATTGAATTTTAAGACACAAACTTTTTAAAGTATATCACTTTTTAATCACAAGTTCAAGCAAAAAACTATTAATTTTATCATAAAATGATGTTTATATTAAAAATACATTATAATAAACAAAAATCACTCAAAAACTGAGTGATTTTTTATAGTTTATACTTGTATTTCTTTTCTAATATTGCTCATCTCTGCATCTAAATCGCTTATTGTTTTAGCACAAATTCTAAGCCTTTCCACTAAAGCTTCAGGATCTTTAATATCTTTTTTATATTTTATTCTATGTTCAACACTAGCCCAAAAGTCCATTGCTATTGTTCTAAATTGAACTTCAACTTTGATTTTTTTCTTTTCTTCACATAAAAAGATAGGTACTTCTAAAATCAAGTGAAGGCTTCGATATCCATTTGGCTTAGGATTTTTAATATAGTCTTTTTTAATTAACAAATTCATATCATCTTGGCTAATAAGATAATTTGATAAGCGATAAATATCTTCTTCAAAAGCACAAATAACACGCACGCCTGCTATATCCATTATGTTTTCTTCTATGGATTTAATTGAAGGCTCAATTCCGAGTTTTTGAGCTTTTTCAAGGATGCTTTTTGTGGATTTAATTCTTGCTTTGATTCCTTCAAAAGGAGTATGATTGTTTTCAAAAGTAAGCTCTTTATTTAAAATATCAAGCTTGGTTTTAACTTCTAATAAAGCACATTCATATTGACTAATCATTTTTTCAAAAGGTAAATAACTATCGGATACAGTTTTGATTTTTTGCATAGGTATAACTTGGTTAACATCGTTCATAAAAATATCGCACCCTTCAAATATTATATATTTTAATTATATAACAAAAAAAATGATTTTGCAAAAGATTTGTAGTGAAAATTTTATAAAAGTTTTACACAAGTTGTTCATTAAATAAAGTGAGTATAGGTTAAATCGACAAAAAAACTAATTTTTTATAAATTCACCTTGTATAACTTAAAAAAGCTTGGTAAAATGGTATAAATGTAAATATGTATTTATGAATATTGAAAGGGGAATATTTTATGGAGAAAATTAGAATTTTACCAAAATTAACGCCGAGAAATTTATTGCTTGGCTTTCAGCATGTTTTTGCAATGTTTGGAGCAACTGTTTTAGTTCCACTAATTACAGGGCTTAATATTTCAACAACACTTTTAGCAGCAGGAGTTGGCACTTTATTGTTTCATATTGCAACTAAAGGGAAAGTTCCAGCATTTTTAGGATCATCTTTTGCGTTTTTAGGAGGGTTTGCCGCTGTTGCACCAAAATTAGTTGATGCGAATGGCGAATATACTATTCCAAATACAGAAATGCTTCCTTATGCTTGTGGTGGTGTAGTTTTTGCAGGTTTAATTTATATTTTAGTAGCTGGGTTAGTTAAGGTTTTTGGTGTAAGAAAAGTTATGAGATTTTTCCCGCCAATAGTTACAGGACCAATTATTATATCAATCGGATTAATTTTAGCACCAGGTGCAATTACTAATGCTAGTAGCAACTGGATTTTAGCAATTATTGCTTTATCAACAATAGTTATTTGTAATATTTGGGGAAAAGGAATGATTAAAATCATACCTATTTTGCTAGGAGTTGTAGTTTCATATATTGCAGCGTTACTAATGGGAGAAGTTAATTTTACTTCAGTAATGGCTGCAGATTTTGCAGGCTCACCTGTTATTCCAGCATCTTTTGCAAAATTTGAATTAAGCGCAATTATTACAATTATGCCAATTGCACTAGTTGCAGTTATGGAGCATATTGGTGATGTTGCGGCGATAAGTGCAACAACTGAAAATAATTTTATTGAAGATCCAGGACTGCATAGAACTCTTTTAGGCGATGGAATAGCAACAATGTTTGCTGGATTTATCGGAGGTCCTGCTAATACTACTTATGGAGAGAATACAGGTGTCTTAGCTTTAACAAAGGTTTATGATGCAGCAATAGTTCGCCTAGCGGCAGTGGTAGCAATAGTGCTTTCATTTTCTCCAAAATTTGATGCGTTAGTTGCAACTATTCCAACAGCTATTATAGGTGGTATTTCCTTTATTTTATATGGAATGATTTCTGCAATAGGTGTTAGAAACATTGTTGAAAATCAAGTTGATTTTTCAAAAACTAGAAATTTAATTATTGCGGCAATAATTTTAGTTTCAGCACTAGGGCTTGAAAGTGGAGTTACAGTAACTATCTTAGGTGCAACAGTAACTTTTTCTTCTCTTGCAGTTGCAGCTATTTTAGGGATTTTATTAAATGCTATTCTGCCAGGAAATGAATATGAATTTGGCAAAAGTCCTAAAGCAGACTCATCTGCTAATATGAAAATATAGTAACAATATGTCGATTATCTTGACAAAGCTATATAAATAAAGTATATTTATTGATACAGAATGTAATATATCTGTATCAATTTTTATTTTTTAGTAAGGGAAGTGATTATTTTATGGCAGATAATAGAATAGTAGTAAATAGAGCTGCAAGGCATGAATATTTTGTTTTAGAAGCTATGGAATGTGGAATATCGCTTTCTGGCACTGAAATTAAATCAATTAGAAATAAAGCTGTTAATCTAAAAGAAGCTTGGAGTGATATTCAAAATGGCGAGGTGTATGTTTATGGAATGCATATTAGCCCTTATGAAAAAGGAAATATATTTAATAAAGATCCATTCAGACCAAGAAAACTACTTCTTCATAGAAAAGAAATAAACCGACTTGTGGGCAAATTAAAGCAAGAAGGGTTAACGTTAATTCCTTTATCATTATACTTTAAAGGTCCAAGGGTGAAATTAGAACTAGGGCTTTGTAAAGGTAAAAAACTATATGACAAAAGAGAAGATGCAGCTAAAAAAGATGCTCAAAGAGATATCCAAAGAGCTTTAAAAGAGCAAAATCGCCGATAATTTAATAGTATAATATATATTATTAATTATTATATACGGGGGCGTATTGGTTTCGACGGGGAGTATGCAGCGAGAGCAGCGAGTAGTGGCGGGGCCCCACTTTAAAAGCTACCAAAAATATAAACGCTAATAATAAAACATTAGTAGCTGCTTAATTAAGTAGCCGTCTTGCCCGATTTTCTATCGGTCGGAATCAAGGCGTCATGAAGATAGAGCCCGTGAATTTGCCAAAGCTTTGAGGTAAGTCATGATTTTATGAAGCTACTGAGTATATAGCCTGTTTGTCGGCTTATATATGAGGGAATATTATAGATAAACTACACTCGTAGATACTGTCGTGAATTATTTTTCGGACACGGGTTCAACTCCCGTCGCCTCCACCAAATGATGTGCATATAGTAATGGG
>CAZVOQ010000167.1:0-4083 GCA_964628475.1 uncultured Oscillospiraceae bacterium
ATTTTTGGAATTATCATTATGCTACTTATTGAAAAAAAGATTAATATTGGAATATCGTTAGGAATGTTTTCGGGGTTACTATTAGGCCTATGTTATCACTACAGTCAAAATACAAATATACACGCTTTTTCTAAAGGCTGTTTAATATGTTCTGTTGTGAGTATATTATTAATTAATGAATTCTTCAAAGAAAACTCTGGTGAAAATAAATTAACAAAATACTTTATTTCGATTGTGATTTTCTTTTCAATAGCTATAATAGTTTTAGCAACATCATATATAAGGTTTGCATTTATTTACACAGACACGGATTTGTTTTACAGTGAGCAAAATTATGTGATAACAGATGGGCCTGGAAAAGGTATTATAACTAGTGAAAGATATTATAATTCTTATAATGAAATATCCAAAGATATTCTAACGCATGTTAGTAAGGAAGATAGTTTGTTTGTTACAAATTTTGGGCCTTGGATTTATATGTTAGTAGATGCGAAGCCACTGGCATATACAATGTCTTATATAACGCTTGATGATCAGCGTCAGACACAGTATTTGAATATGAAAGGAGAGTATCCATCCGTTGTGTATGTAATAGATGAAGACTCTAAACTTAAAGGCGAAAACGAGAGAACAGGCAAGTTTTATGATTATCTTGAAAGTGAAGCATATACGAAAATTATAGGTGAAGCTGGAGTGATTTATAAAAAAAATAATTAAATTAAAAGTAGCCTCCAATTTTAATAATTGGGGGCTACTTATTATATTGTTTATTTTAAAATGTAAACAACTTTGATTTTTTATTCTGCTAAAGCGAAAATTTGTAATAATGATATAATAGCATCTGCGTTAGTTTCTACTACAGCAAGTGAGCCTAAATCGCCAGCGTCTAATGTGTATGTACCATCATCATTTTGTGTGAATGCAAATGTGATTAAAAATTCTTCAGCTGGATCATCAATTATATAATAGCCAGTTTCTTCATCTATCCAAGCTTCACCCATATATGCATGATATTCTTCACCGTTAAATAGTAGGAATACTGCATTAGAATAGTCTTCGCTAAAAGATACAGCGCCAAATGGATCAGTTTCACTTGGTCCATGTCCTGCAAAGTTGTGAACAAGTAATGGGCGTATTGCTTCTAAATCTTCTTCAAAAGTTGTTTCAGTTTCTGCCATTTCTCCAGAAGATTCTAATGTACCACTTGTATCTGTTGTAGTTTCATCTTCAGCACCACACCCCACAAAGCTGAATAGCATTAAAATTGAAAGTGTGAAAATTAATATTTTTTTCATGATTTCTTCTCCTTATAAATTGTTTTATTTCAATACTGATTTTCAGTATGATAAAAAGTACCACACTTATAATATCATTTTTTTAAATTTTTGTAGAGATATATTTTGTAAATTATATATTTATAATGTTAAATAAATGTTAACATTTGTTTTATTTTGTAAAATTATCAGATAAAAGATATGTTAGCTTTTTAACCTTTGTACAATTTGAAAAAATATCATTTTAATTTCATCAATATTTCATTGACTAAATTATACTCGTTTTGTATACTAACAATATAAGCTAAATGTGAAAGGAAGTTAATTATTATGGAAAAAATAAAACTTGCAAGTGGACACGAGATTCCAATGGTTGGACTAGGTGTATTTAAAGCACAAAACGGACAAGAAACAGAAGATTCTGTTAAATGGGCACTTGAAGCTGGGTATAGGCATATTGATACAGCGATGATATATGGAAATGAAGAAAGTGTTGGTAAAGCGATAAAAGAAAGCAAAGTTAAAAGAGAAGAAATTTTTATTACAACAAAATTATGGAATGAAGATATAAGGCAAGGTAGTGCTAGACAAGCTATTGAAAATAGCTTAAAAGCACTACAAGTTGATTATATTGATTTATATTTGATTCACTGGCCAGCTAAGGGATTTGTAAATGCTTGGCTTGAAATGGAAGAATTTTATAAGGAAGGTCTTGTGAAATCAATAGGCGTTAGCAATTTTCATAAAGTTCATTTCGATGAATTATTGCCAAAGGCAAATATTGTGCCTATGGTAAATCAAATTGAATCACACCCAAGATTGACAAATTATGATTTAATTAACTATTGCAAAGATTTAAATATAGAAGTTCAAGCTTGGAGCCCATTAGGTGGAGGCTCAACTGCAAAAGAGCTATTAGCAAATGATGTTTTAGTTTCTATAGGAAAAAAATATAATAAATCAGCGGCTCAAGTGGTTATTAGATGGAATATACAAAGGAATGTTATTGTGTTGCCAAAATCATCAAATAAAGATAGAATAGCACAAAATATAGATGTTTTTGATTTTGAGTTAAGCAAAGAAGATATGAAATCTATTGATAATTTAAATACAAATTCAAGAGTTGGGTCACATCCGGAAAATTTCAATTTCTAATAATAAAATAAACGATTTTATATTAAATATTGTGCATAAGTAACAGTTAAATTGACTTTAATATATTTTCTGTTATAATGAAGTTAGACAATAATAACAATTAATCTATCGATTTAATATAACTGTACTACCCTAAATTTTATAAACTATTTGGAGGTAAATTATGGACAAAAAACTATTTAAAGCAGCAGAGGAGCAAATTAATTCAGAATTTTATAATTCTTATTTGTATCTTGCAATGTCTTTATGGGCAGATGCCAATGATTGGCCAGGGCTAGCTAATTGGATGAGTATTCAATCAAAAGAAGAAAATGTTCATGGGATGGTTTTAATCGAGCAATTACAAGAAAGAGGAGAAGTTCCTGTTTTAAAAGGAATCGAAACTCCACCGAGCGTTTGGGAAAGCCCGCTTGATATTTTTAAAGCTGCATTAGAAGCAGAAGAAGGAACAACAGCTTGCATTAATAATTTAGCTGATATTGCATTAGAAGTGAAAGATCATGCTTTTTATGATTTTATTATGATGTATGTTAAAGAGCAAGTTGAAGAAGAAGACCTTCCAAGAAAATATATAGCAACGCTAAATAGAATTAAAGATCACCCTGGAGCAATGCATGCTTTTGATCAAGAACTATTAACAAGAGTATTCACTCAACCAGCGAAAGGGCAAATAGCTGCTGAGTAAATGAAAATCCACTTATTAAGTGGTGTTTTATAAAAAATATAGTATATTAAAACTGCACCCTAAAATTAGACATATAGTGTAATAACTATATGTAATAAAAAAGGGTGCAGTTTTTGTTTTAGTTGTAAGTTTTGGATGGGTTAAAAAAAATAAGAAGCTAAGCTTTGATTTATTAGGAAATATTAAATAAAATTGCAAATTGTATTTTTCTTGTTTTGCTATTTATTTTTATATTTGAATTTGCTATAATATAAATATAAATTAAGCAATATAATTATATAATTTTAAATTATAAGTTAATAAGGGGTGCTATAATGGGAAAAGTAATAACGATTGGTAGACAATTTGGTAGCGGTGGACGTGAAGTAGGTAAAAGGTTAGCAGAAGAATTATCATATAATTATTATGATAAGGAATTAATTAAAAAGATTTCAGAGGAAAGTGGGCTTGATATAGATTATGTTGAAAATCAAAGCGAGCAGCACACAAATCAAACTCTTCCTTATTTAGTTGGCAAAAGTTTTATGGCATATACTCAGCCTATAGACACTATTAATATAGAATTACATATAGCTCAAAACACTGTATTAAAAGAAATAGCAGAAAAAGAAAATGCAGTTATAATTGGTAGAAGTGCTGATTATATTTTAAAAGAAGAAAATCCATTAAAAGTGTTTATATATGCTTCTGATATGGATTATAGAATAGAGAGATGCTATAATAAAGTGCCAGAGGATAGAGCAAAATCTAAAAAAGAAATGCAAAAAGAAATACTGAAAATTGATAAAAAAAGAGCAAGCTACTATGAATTTACAACTGATCAAAAATGGAGTAATCTCGGAAATTATAATTTGTGTATAGATACTTCAAAAGTTGGAATAAAAGGAGCAGTTGAAATAATAAAAGCTGCGTTATTACAAGAAATATAAGTGATGATAATAATAAAAACAAATATGCTGTGATTTAATT
>CAZVOQ010000168.1:0-4066 GCA_964628475.1 uncultured Oscillospiraceae bacterium
TTTGTTCTATTGCCATGTCTAAAGAAAGTATAGAAAAAAGTCCTGATTTTGACATCACTTCATTATATTTTTCTTTTGTAATGTCTAAATTTTTAACAACTTCATCAATTGTTGGATTTTTGCCATTATTTATGTAATATAAATTATTAAATGCTGTTATATCATTAAAAGTTTTTCTTACACCTCTTGGAATCCAATCTTGCTTTCTTGCAATATCAATTACCATTCCTCTAATTCTTTTAGAGATATAAGTTTCAAATGTTGCGTTTTTATCGGGCTCATATTTATCTATGCATCCCATTAAAACAATAACGCCTTCATTAATTATATCATCTGTTTGCTCAAAACTTGCATAAACATTTCTCATTTGCAATGCTATACTTCTAATAACATGCATATATCTAAGGGCAATTTCTTGCTTTACATCTAAACGCTTAGTATTTCTATAAAGACAAAACAATTCTTCATTTGAAAATTTATCAAATTGTTTGTTTTTTATACTATCGTTTATCATGTATACATTACCTCAGTTTCTTTTTTGATATTTCCAATCGCTTGAATTTGCACATTATTTGCTATTTCATTAAATGCTAAAACATAAACATTAGGGTAAAATTGTTCTATCATTTTATATAAATATGGGCGAATAACTTGCGAAGTTAGAATAACTGTATCGCTTGATATTTCTTTAAATTTTTTCATACCTTCGCCGATTTGACCTATCATACTTTGCATTATCTGTGGATTAACTGCAAGATATATTCCTTGATCGCCTTTTGCCATATTAGAAACAAGCAATTTTTCTAATTCTGAGTCTATTGTCATAACTCTCATCTGACCGCTTTCACAAAACTGCCTTGTAATTGTTCGTTTTAAAGCAACTCTGATTTTTTCGGTTATTGCAATTAAATCAAGCGCAGTTCCCTGAGAATCAGCTATTGTTTCAAGAATTGTTTCCATATCTTTAATTGGAATACCCTCTTTAACTAGATTTACTAATATCTTTTGTAGATTACCCATAGAAATTAACTGTGGTACAACTTCATTAACCAAATCTTCTGCAACACGTTTTGTGTTTTCTAAAAGCTGTGTAACCTCTTGTCTTGAAATTAATTCATAAGCATGAGTTTTTACTGTTTCTGATAAATGTGTTAGCATAACTGATAGCGGGTCAATAACTGTGTATCCATAAATTTCTGCTAATTCTTTATTTTCTGGCAATATCCACTTACTAGGAATACCATAAGCTGGCTCAATTGTTTCAATCCCTTCAACCGATCCTGCTGGTGATGAAGGCTCTAATGCTAAATAGTGATCAACTAGTAATTCACCTTTTGCAACCTCTTCACCTTTTATTTTAATAATATATTGATTTGTGTTTAAGCTTGATCTATCTCTTAATCTAATAGAAGGTATAACAAGTCCCATTTGCTGGGCATATTGTCTTCTAAAAATAACTATACGATTTATCATCTTGCCGCCACTTCCCTCATCAACTAAAGGGATTAAGCTATAACCAAATTCCATTTCTATTGGCTCAACGCCTATAACAGAATAAACATTATTTATATCTCTGTAAAATTCTTCTTCGGTAGCTGGTGGAGCGTCTGCTGGGGCATCTGCTATTGATAAAATTCTAGCGTCCTCTTCCATTTTTCTTGAAATTCTAAGCCCAAAATAAATGAAAATCGCTGCAAGTGTAAACATTGAGAGCATTGGCATACCTGGAACTAATCCTAGTATAATTAAAACTCCGCCTGTTATAATAATGGCTCTTGGCTGTGCTAAAAATTGCTTTGAAACATCTTCATTTAAGCTTCCTTCTGAAACTGCTCTAGTTACTATCATACCAGTTGAAACTGATATTAATAATGCTGGAATTTGAGAAACTAAACCATCGCCAACTGTTGCTATTGAGTAAACTTGCAATGCTTCTTCTAAAGGCATTTCAAACGTTAGCATACCTATTGCAAATCCACCAATTATATTAATTAATGTAATTATGATAGACATAATTGCATCGCCTTTAACTATTTTTGTAGCACCATCCATCGCACCATAAAAATCTGCTTCTCTTTGTATTTTTTCCCTTCTCATTTTAGCACTTGCTTCATCAATAAGCCCTGTACTTAAATCAGCATCTATTGCCATTTGTTTACCTGGCATAGCATCAAGAGTAAATCTTGCTGCAACTTCAGCTACTCTTTCTGCACCTTTAGTGATAACTATAAATTGAACTAAAACTATAATTAAGAATATAATAATACCTACAATTACATTTCCCTGCAAAACAAAGTCACCAAAAGATTTAATAACTTGTCCTGCTTCGCCTTGTCTTGTTAGGATATTTCTTGTTGAAGAAATATTTATACCTAATCTAAACAAGGTGGTGATTAATAAAAGAGATGGAAAAATTGAAAATTCCAAAGGCTCTTTTATATTCATACTTATTAGCAATATAATCATAGATATTGCGATATTAATAATTATCATCACGTCTAACATAAAAGGACTTAGTGGGATGATAAGTAACAATACAATCATTATAACAACAGCCGCAACTGCATTATTTAAGATATGCTTCATGTATTACCTCATTTTGTTATTAAGTTTATATACGTAAGCTAAGACTTCGGCTACTGCTGTATAATGCTCTGATGTAATTTCTCTATTCAACTCACAACTTGCATATAAGGCTCTTGCTAGTGGAACATTTTCCACCACTGTAACTTCATTTTCATTTGCCACTTGTATAATTCTTAGAGCTAATGAATCTTGCCCCATAGCAACAACTATTGGCGCAGGACTTACCCCTCTATCATATTTTAAAGCTACTGCATAGTGAGTAGGGTTTCTAATAACTACATCAGCGCTTGGAACTGCTTGAATCATTCTGCTGCGAGAGCGTTGTCTTTGCATATTTTTTATTTTGCCTTTAATTTCAGGATTTCCCTCAAGTTGCTTGAATTCTTCTTTAACTTCCTGCTTTGTCATCATCAATTTTCTTTCATGATCCCATCTTTGAAAAAGATAATCGGCAAATGCAACAACAGTGAAAACCATAACAACTCTCATGATTAAATCCATTCCCATATCAGCCATTAAAGCTGCTGATGTGGTGATTTCCATATTCATCATTCTAATTACTTGTGGAATATATTCTAATAATAAAGAATAAACAACATAAGTTAATATCACAATTTTAATAATATTTTTAAAAAGCTCAACTAAGTTTTTTAAAGAAAATATCTTTTTTATCCCCTCAATAGGGCTTAATTTTTTCAGCTTTGGTTTAAGTGATTTTGCTGAAAATAAAAATCTTGTTTGTATTCCAGTTAGTATTATAGCAGCTACCATACAAGCTATTGCAATTGGCAGTGCGCAAATTACTGCTGTAAAAAACAAATCCCATCCAAGTTTTTGTAAAAATTCATGCGTTAGTTCTACATCAGTTGAAATCAGATAAAAAAAACTCTCAAATGTGCTATCTAACTCAGAATACATATTTGGAAAGGAAATTGATATAGCTAAAAATGCAACTAATAAAAATCCAATAGTTGTAACATCTTTGCTTTGAAAAACATTACCCTCTTTTCTCTCGTCACGCCTTTTCTTGGCGGTGGGTTTTTCGGTTTTAGATTGTGCAGACAATGTTTAATCACTTCCTTAACTTAGCAGCAGTAATACATCTTGTATTCTTTGAATCATTATTGTAACTGTATCTGTTAAAAATTCTCCCATTGGAGATATTAAAAATAGCAGTAATATCAATCCTACAACTATACGTATTTGAATACTAAGAATGAATAAGTTTATTTGAGAAATAATTCTCATAAGTAGACCTATTGCAATTTCAGTTATTAATTCAAATGCTAATAACGGAAACGCAAGTTTTATAGCAAGCGACATACACTCAGAGAAAATCATTACTATTGGAGTATATAAATCGTTTGAAAAAGCAACTGCACCATACGGCACTATTTCATAAGACGTTATGAGTATTTTAAATAATGCTAAATGCCCATCAACCGCAAAAAATAACAATAAGTAATAAATTTGCAAAATA
>CAZVOQ010000169.1:0-4064 GCA_964628475.1 uncultured Oscillospiraceae bacterium
GCTTATCAGTGATTTGACAATGAATAATTCCATGTCTTAATGGATTATTTCCATCTGTTATAACAGTGTCGTATGCATCTAAAATCATTTCAATAGCTTTATCGCCAATGGCATGAATAGCAACTTGGAATCCGTTAGAATTTGCAAATTGAACCAATTCATCAACTTGATTTTGTGTTAGGCAAACAATACCTGATGTTGAAGAATCATCAGCATATGGTTTTCTCATAGCTGCAGTTCTAGCACCAAGAGAGCCATCAACAAACACCTTTAAAGGGCCAATTTTATTAAAATCACTACCAAAACCAGTTTTAAATCCTGCATCTATAAATTCTTGTAACTCACTAGGAGATGAGAATGTACATTGATGATAAGCACGAGGTCTTGCAGGATTATTTGTATAAACATTTTCATAAGCAGAATACATTTCGCTAAAATTATGAGTGTTCATATCATTTGTTTGAAATGTTGTAATACCTTGAGAAACAGCGTAATCCATAGCCAGATTAATTGTAGCAGACATATCATCAATAGTAGGGCTTGGCACGTGTGAAGATATTAAATTTATAGCATTTTCAGTGAAAACACCATTTGGTGTGCCGTCTTCATCATAATAAAATTCGGCTCCTTCAACTTGAGGAGTATCTTTAGTTATTCCGCAAACTTCGAGAGCTTTTGTATTACAAGAGGCTAGATGCCCGCAAGCTCGATTAAATAATATAGGGTGTTCAGTTGAAATTTTATCTAAATCATGTCTAGTTAGAATATCGCCATCTGTAAAATAATCTTGATTCCATCCTCTACCTAAAACAAAAGTGCCACTAGGAATGTTGTTATTTAAAATAAAGTCACGAGCTCTATTAATAACATCTTCTTTTGAAGTAGAGCCATATAATTGAACTGATTGCAAAGCAGTTCCAACGCTGTATAAATGCTGATGTGAGTCATTGAATCCAGGAACGACAGCATTCCCATTTGCATCTATTTTATTTGTGGTATCATTTGCTAAAGATAATATTTCTTCATTAGTGCCAACATTTTTAATAATGCCATCTTCAATTAAGATTGCCTGAGCATAATTGCCACTTTGAATATAGATGTTTGCGTTAAAAATGATAGTTTGCATAATATAGGTGTCCTTTCTATATAGATTGTGGCTTTTAAAATATATATTTAAAAGCCACAAATGTTAATTATTAGTTGTTAGAAGATTTGTTTGCTCTGCTTGATTTAGTAACTAAATATATTAAAAAGCAAGCAGCAGGAACTAGAAGTCCGATTAAAGAAGTTATTGGATCTTCAATAAATGTATTCAATGTTAGAGCAGCAGTTACAGTAACAGCGCCAAAAATTATTAATCCAGGAGCTCTATATGGACGATTCATAGTTGGATATTTTTTTCTTAGGATAACAACTGATAGGAAAGTGAAAGTGTTAAATAACATACTTGAAAACACTACTAAAGCAGTTAATTGTCCTAAATCTCTTGTAAATATCAGTGCGATTGTAATAACCATATGTAAAAGAATTGCATTATGAGGTGTTTTATATTTATCGTGAACAGCTGCAAAAGCTTTTGGAAGCATTCCATCTCTTGCAATAGCAAATGCTGAACGAGGGAAAACCATTACACAGCCATTTAATGAGCCAAATATAGCCAAAACCATACATACTGTAACTAGTATTCCGCCTGCATCTCCAAAAAGGATTTTTGAAGCTTCTGTTCCAAGGTAGAAGTTTTCGCTATTAATCATTGAAGTTATTGTTTCAAATGGAACAACTCTGTATAGTGAAAAATTGAATAATACATATAAAGCAGTTACAAAAAGTATTGAAACAATTATAGCTAAAGGGATATTTTTTTTAGGATTTTTAATTTCTTCGCTTATAACATTTAAATTAGTCCATCCTTCATAAGCCCAAAGAGTAGCAACTATACCAAATCCTATCATACCTAAAATTTCTGTTAAAGGAAGATTTTCAGTTGCGGCATTAGTTAGATTTAATGGAACACTTTCAGTTCCCATAAATAAGCCAGCAAATAAAATTATTCCAATAGGAATTAATTTTCCAACAGTGAAAATATTTTGAACTAATTTACCTTGTTTTAATCCTAAGATATTAACAATAGTTAAAAATATAATTAAGGAAACAGCAATGAGTTTTTGAGAGCTTTGAGAAAGCTCAATAACTGCTCCTAGAGAGCCAGCTAATGCAACGGCAATACCAGCAGATGAGCCACAGCTACCTAAAATAAAGCTTGAAAACCCAGATGTGAAGGCAAGCCCCTCGCCATATGCTTCTCTTAAATAGACATAGCTACCACCAGCCTTTGGCATCATAGCACCAAGCTCTGCAAAACATAGACCGCTAATTAAAGTTACAATACCGCCAAGAAGCCATACTAATAAAGCAAGCCCTAAAGACATTCCGCTTCTAATAAGAACATATGAGCCAATATAAAATATACCGCTACCTACCATAATTCCCATAAGGATATTTGCACCATCGAAAAGACCTAAATCTCTTCTTAAATTTGTTTCTTCTGATTGAAGATTTCTAATTTGATCTGCCATTTTCATTTCTCCTATTTCTTTTTTTAAAAAATAAAAAAGTTGCATCGCATTGATGCAACTTCAAAGAATTTTGAAATAGGTTGTCATCAATAGCTCCTCCATTTAATAATGGGAGTATAATAACTGTTAATTATTATACCAACATATAAATATACCTATTTACACATTTCGGCAACCGTACCTTTCGTAAACTTCACAGAATGTCTTCTTCGTATACTACTAATTGTGGTTGCGCCTCTATCAACTTTTGTTTTATGTAATATATATTAGCACACACGAATGTTTATGTCAACAAAAAATATAAATAAAATAAAAAACGCCGAATTAATCGGCGTTTTAATTAATAAACTAGTTATTTACATATGGTAATAGTGCAACATGACGAGCTCTTTTGATAGATACTGTTAATTCTCTTTGATGTTGAGAACATGTACCTGTAACACGTCTTGGAACGATTTTACCTCTTTCAGAAATGTATTTTCTTAATTTAGCTGTATCTTTATAATCGATAACATCTACTTTATCCATACAAAAGCTGCAAACTTTTTTGCGGCCACGTTTAACATTTCTGTTTTTGAAATCTCTATCATTTCTTTCCATTTGAAAAATTCCTCTCTTTCTTAAAAACTAAAACGGTAAATCTCCTTCATCACTAGCTATTGCTGTAAAATCATCAAAATCGCCAGATGAGAAAGAAGAAGGTTGAGTGTTTTGCTCAAATTTTGGAGTATTCATATTGTCATTTGGTCTTTGGAAGTTATTAGCATTATTATTGTTTGATGCAGAATTTCTGCTTTCAACAAAATAAGTGTTATTAACTAAAACATCAAATGAATTTCTGTTTTTGCCAGTTTCTCTGTCTTGATACTGATTAACTTGAATAGAACCGTTAATTCCAATCATACTTCCTTTACGAAAATATCTTGAAATAAATTCAGCGCTTTGTCTCCAAGCAACGCAGTTGATTAAATCGCTTTTATAAAAACCATCATCACCTTTTGTTGAACGATTTACAGAAACTGCAAAACTTACAACACTAGTGCCTTGTGGTGTTTGGCGAAGTTCAGGGTCGGCAATTAATCTGCCCACTAAGCAAACTACATTCATTTTAAATACCTCCTAAAATTAAAGAGCGATAACGTTTGTGCGAAGTAGACCTTCAGTGATCTTGTAAACACGTTCAAGCTCAGCTGGGAAATCTGCTTTTGCTTCGAAAGTGAATAAAACATAATGTCCTTCAGCTTCTTTGTTGATTAGGTATGCAAGTTTTTTCTTGCCCCATTCATCAACAGATACTAAGTTACCGTTAGCTTCAATTAAAGTTTTGAATTTTTCAACAAGAGCTTTGATACCATCTTCCTCTTGTTTTGTGCTGATAATAACAAGTGATTCATATTTGTTCATTTCTTTTACCTCCTTTTGGACTTTAGGCCCTATAACTATTATAGAGCAAGGATGCTGCCTAAATTTAAACAGCAATTAATTATA
>CAZVOQ010000170.1:0-3984 GCA_964628475.1 uncultured Oscillospiraceae bacterium
ATTATGTATTTTAAAGAATTAACTGCATTTATTGCTGTTTATGAGGCAAAATCCATATCTAAAGCAGCCCAAAAACTATATATGACTCAGCCTTCTTTAACTAGGCTGATTCAAGGCATTGAAGAGCAAGTAGGCTCTACTTTATTCACTCGCACAAGAGAAGGATTAATCCCAACATTAACTGGTGAATTATATATGGATAAGGCAAATCAAATCTTAAAAATACAAAAAGATTTTGAACTTTCACTTGCCTATGTTAATAATAGTAATCGTGGAAGATTAACTATTGGAACTAAATCATTTTTCAGCTCAAGTGTTTTGCCAAAAGTTATTTCAAGTTTTCAAAAGAAATTCAAAAATGTTGAGATAACTATTTTTGAAAGTCTTGGTGATGATGTTGAAAAAGAAATCACCAAAAATTCCGTTGATGTTGCCATTGTTCATCTTCCTACTTCATCTGATCAATTAGTTTGCCTACCTGTTGGCAGAGAAAAATTTTATGTTGCAGTTAGTAAGGATGATGAGGTTAACCATCTTGCTTTTAAAAAATCTGATGGATTATTATATCTTAATTTAAATGATTTAAAAGACAAAGATTTTTTATTCGCTCAGCCTAATCAGAAAATAAGGCAAGAAACTGATAGAATTTTATCGCTAGCTAATATTTCACCAAATATAAAATTGCAATCAACTAATATTCACACAATTAATAATCTTGTTAGCGAAGGAGTTGGAATTTCTATTATCCCAAGCTCTTATATAAATTTTAATGATAGCAACAATCCAAACTATTACAATATCGATAGTAATTTAAATCCATATTGCGAGGTTGGTGTTATATATCATAAAGATATGCAAGGAAACCCTTTTATTAAAGAGTTTTCAAATATTGCAAGAGAAGTTTTATCTTTAATTTTTTCTTCATAATAATTCTTTATTTATATGATTCTATTATATAGTCAAATCAGTATTTTCTCAAATAAATATATTGTATATACGGTATACTAAAATTGCATACTACTCTGATAAAACCTAGGAAAATCGTTTATGTTAATTTTTTATCATTTTATTTATAAGATTATTAATTTATTTTATTTGACAAATTTTATATCAAGCCTATAATAAAATTAATAATCAATCAAAAATAAAGGAGTATTTATTTATGTCAGTAGGATTTCGTGCATATACAAATTTTAAAAGGCCTAGCCCTGAGTTAGTTAATCAATTTAAAGATATTCCAAGTAGTAATATTAGCGATGCTATGAGAAGAATGTATAGTATTTTTAAAGGTGTAAGACCTTTTAATAAATTACCTTTACTAGGAGTAGCTTTAACAGTAAAGCTTCCTGTTGGCGATAATTTAGCTGCTCAAGCAGCTCTTGATTATGCGCAGCCTGGCGATATTATCGTTCTTGATGGTGCTGGATATTCTGATAGAGCTTTAGTTGGTGGTATGATGCTAGAATATGCAAAAATCAAAAAAATCGGTGGATTTGTTGTTGATGGTGCTATTCGTGATTTAGATGAAGTTAAATCTTCTGATATTCCAGTTTTCGCAAAATCCGTAACTACTCTTGGGCCATATAGAGAAGGCCCTGGTGAAATAAATGTTCCTGTTGTTTGTGGTGGACAAGTTATAATGCCAGGAGATATATTAGTTGGAGATAGTGATGGAATTGTTGTTATTCCAAGAGAGTTTGCAGAGGAAGTTTTACTAAAAGCTAAAGAGCATTTAGCTAAAGAACAAGCTGAAACCATTAGAATGAGAACTGGTGAATACACCCTTGAAGAACATTTAAAAACTTTTACTGGTAAGTTTTTAAATATGGGTGGAACTATAATGGATTAAATATTTTTTCAATATATACACCTAAATTTTTATATTAAAAAACCTTGATAAACTAGTGTTTATCAAGGTTTTTCTTTTTAATTTTTTATTTTTTCATCTAAAGCTTTTATTATTTGATTTGTAGCTTTTTTTATATTTTCAAATGGAGTTGCTAAATTAAGGCGTAAATATGTGCTATTTTTATCTTCAACTGGGAAAAACCAATCGCCAAAATCAACTGCTAATTTGCAATCATTCACAATGAAATTTTCAAATTCATCGTGCTTTATATATGCACCTAAATCAAACCACATTAAGTATGTTCCTTCTAGTGGGCTAACAATTACTTTTTCATAAGATTTTGTTAGTTCATCTTTCATATAGTTGTAGTTTTTATATATTTCTTCTTTAACAGCCTCAAGCCAGCTATGACCGCCTTTATAAGCTGCTTCTACTGCAATATATCCAAGGTTGTTTCCAGATTTCACTCTTAAATAGTCCATATATTTATCAAATTTTGCCCTAACTTTTTCACTAGGTATAATTATATAAGAATTTTGAAAACCACCTAGATTAAATGTTTTGCTTCCTGCAGTCATAGTAACCATCATTTCATCATATTCGCCAAGAGTAGCAGCTGGAATATGTTTATTATCTGCAAAAATAAGATCTTGATGCAGTTCATCAGAAACAACAAATACATTGTGTTTTTTACAAATATCAAGCATTGCAATTAATTCTTCGCTTTTCCAAACTCTACCTACTGGATTATGTGGAGATGACATTAAGAAAACTTTTACATTGTTTTCAATTATTTTTTCTTCAAACAATTTATAATCAACAGTGTAATAACCATTGTTATCAACTAATGGACAGCAAACAAGTTTTCTATTTGTATCATTTGCACAGTCCATAAATGGATAATATACAGGAGTTAAAAGCATAACTCCATCATTTTCTTTTGAAAATATATGCACAATTGAATGAAGGCATGTTGCAACACCTGCTGAAAATCTAATCCATTCTTTTTTAACTTCGTATGAATGTCTTTCTTTTTCCCATTTAATAAAATTTGTATAGTATTCTTCGTTAGGCATGTAATACCCAAAAATCCCTTTTGCTACATATTCATTAAGTGCCTCAACAACTGAATCTGGCGCACGAAAATCCATATCAGCAACCCATAAAGGCAGTAAATCTGTCCTACCATACATCGCTTGTAAATTATCCCATTTTCTGCTGTTTGTACCTGTTCTATCTGGCACACAAATATGTTTAAATTCTTCTCTCATTTTTTACACCTTCCTTATTTATATTATGTAAATATTAATAAAGCTAATTAAAACTTTTATAGCTTAAAGCAATAGGCTGTCGCTTATAGTGTTCTTATAATTTGCGACAGCTCTATTGCTTATTTTATTATACTAATTATTTTATTTCATACAAGGCTTTTTTATGGCCTTTAATATTATAATGCTTTTATTCTACAACTAAAAGATCTTTTGAATCTTTATTTAAGCTAATTGCGCCATCTTTTGTGATAAGCATTAAATCTTCAATTCTCACGCCAAATTCTCCGCTTAAATAAACTCCTGGCTCGCACGAAAATATCATTCCCTCTTTTACAATTTCATGATTTGTAGAAGCAACATCACCAGCATCGTGCACTTCAAGACCAATGCAATGGCCAAGTCTATGAGTGAATTTTTCGCCGTAGCCTGCATTTTTAATTATATCTCTTGCTATAGCATCTATCTCAGAAAATTTCATTCCCGCCTTCATTTGCTTTTGGGCTGTAAGATTTGCATTTAAAACTAAATTGTATATTTCTTTTTGCTTTTCGCTTACTGATTTATAAAAGAAAGTCCTTGTCATATCAGAGCAATATTTATCTTTTTTGCATCCAACATCAAGTAAAACGCAGTCGCCCTCTTTTAAAACTGTATCGTCTGGTTTATGATGTGCAATAGCAGCATTTGCACCAAAACTTACAATCGGGCCAAAAGAAAGTCCGTCAGCACCAAGGCTTTTGTAAATGCCTTCCATTTGAATCGCAACTTCTTTTTCTGTTATTCCTGGTTTTAATAAAGTTTTAAAAATTGCCATAGCTTCATCATTTATTCTTGAAGCTGTTATCATTTTTTCTTTTTCATCTT
>CAZVOQ010000171.1:0-3983 GCA_964628475.1 uncultured Oscillospiraceae bacterium
CGTCGGTACAAATAACAACTTTATTCCATCTTAAATTTTCAATATTAAATGTTGCAATACCACCACTTTTATATTTTGCAGGGCTCTCAACTCCACAACCTAAAACCTTAATTAAATCTGTTATAATATCGCTTTTAAATATTTTATCATAATCACTCTTTAAGCAGTTTAAAATTTTACCTCTAACTGGCATTAAAGCTTGGAAATTTGCATCTCTACTTGTTTTGCAAGCGCCTAGAGCAGAATCACCTTCCACGATATATATTTCTCTTTCGTTTATATCTTTAGTTCTGCAATCAACAAATTTATTAACTCTATTAACTATATCTATTTGTGCAGATAAAGTTTTCTTTAAGCCTTGTCGAGTTTTTTCACTTTGTTCACGGCTTTGCTTATTAACTAATATTTGTTGTGCAATTTTTTGTGCTTCTTCTGGCTTTTCTATAAAATACACTTCAAGTGAATGTTTTAAAAAATCATTCATAGCTTGAGTTATAAATTTATTTGTTATTGCCTTTTTTGTTTGATTTTCATAGCTTGTAACAGTTGAAAAACAGCTAGAAACAAAAACTAAGCAATCTTGTATATCTTCAAATTTTATTTTATTTTCAGCTTTTTTATATAAGCCTTTTGATTTTAATAATCCATCAAATTGGCTAACAAATGCAGTTTTTAAAGCTTTGTCTGGGCTTCCGCCGTATTCTAAAAATGATGAGTTATGATAGTATTCAATTTTATTAACTTTATTTGAAAAAGCAAAAGCTGCATTCATTTTAACTTTATATGAAGCCATATCATCTCTATCTTTGCCTTCCGCTTCTTTTGTATCAAAAGTTATAACTGATAGGCTTTGTCCGTCTAGTATTTCTTCCACATAGTCTTTTATACCATTTTCATAGTAAAATTCTGTTTCAGTAAAGCCTTTATCCGTTTCCTCTTTAAATACAAATAGTATCCCAGGATTTACAACTGCTTGCCTTTTTAGAGTTTCAGTAAAATACTCTGTTTGAACATCTATATCAGAAAAAACATCTAAGTCGGCTCTCCAACGAATAGTTGAGCCTGTTTGTTTTTTAGTTGTTGGTTCTTTTTTTAATCCACCAACATTCTCACCTTTTGCAAAATCTAAATGATAATGAAAGCCATCTCTAATAATATCAGCTGTCATATATTCACTAGCATATTGAGTGGCACAAAGCCCAAGCCCGTTTAAACCTAATGAATATTGATAGTTATCCCCTTGATTATTATTGTATTTACCACCAGCATACATTTCGCAAAATACTAATTCATAGTTGTATCTTTCTTCATTTTTATTATAATCAACAGGAATACCTCTAGCAAAATCTTGGATTTCAATAGAGCCATCTATAAATTTTGTTAGGATAATCTTTTTTCCATATCCTTCTCTCGCTTCATCTATACTATTTGATAGTATTTCAAAAATCGAATGCTGACATCCTTCAATTCCATCCGAGCCAAAGATAACAGCTGGACGCTTACGAACTCTGTCTGCACCTTTTAAACTACTTATACTCTCATTTGTATATTCTTTTTTCTTAGGCATTTAAGCATTTACCCCTTTTCTTTGATATCCATTGCTTATCATATTATTTTATCACATATAACACCATATTATATTAAACATTATATCCCAGTTTATGTCAAGTATTATAAACTATCATTTTTATATAACTAGGAATAAAAAGGACAGTTTATAACTGTCCTTTTAAATTATTATTTATTTTTTTCGTTGTTTTCTTCGTCGTTTTCTTGATTATTTTCTTCGTTGTTTTTTTCGATTATTTCATTTTCTAAAGAGCTAACTTCTTCGATTGCTTTGCTAATTTCATTTATAGCATCATTTACTTCAGCTATTTCCTGATTAATTTCAGCTTGAATTTCATCGTTAACTATAACATCAAGGGTTAACTGTTCTGCTTCTTGCTCTTTACTTGAAGATAGGTATTCTTCAGCTGTTATAGCTTTAGCACCTTCCATTAATTCAATAAAGCGTTTAGCATTAATTTTTTCAGTAACCATTAACTCATTTGCAACTTCATGAAGTTTATCAATATTATCTTTTAAGATATTTGTACAAGTTTCATATCCTTCATTAATAATATCTCTAATTTCAACGTCGATTTCATTTGCAATAGCTTCTGAATAATCTTTAGAATCACCAGCGCCATAAGCATATCCTGGGTTTGTTCCATAAACAACAGTTCCTAATTTTTCAGAGAAACCATAGCGTTTAACCATAGCTTTAGCTATAGCAGTAACTCTTTCTAAATCGTTTGAGGCACCAGTTGAAATATCTTTTAATATGATTTGCTCTGCTATTCTACCGCCTAAAAGTGTAACTATATTATCTCTCATTTGAGTTTTAGTTGTGTAGCTAGAATCAGTTTCTGGCATTGATAGAGTGTATCCTCCTGCCATACCACGTGGAATAATTGAAATTTCTGTAACTGGATCTGCTGTTGGCGAGTAATAAGTTGCAACAGCATGGCCTGCTTCATGATAAGAAACAAGGATTTTTTCTTTTTCAGTAACAACTTTAGAGCGTTTTTCTGGCCCTGCAATAACTTTGATAGTTGCTTCTTCTATTTCAGTTTGAGTAATTGCTTTTTTATTCTTTTTCGCAGCCATTAATGCAGCTTCATTTATTAAATTTTCTAAATCTGCACCAGTAAATCCTGGAGTTGATTTTGCAACATAGCTAAGCTCAACGTCTGGTGCCATAGGTTTTCCTTTAGTGTGAACTTTTAATATTTCTTCTCTACCTTTAACGTCTGGTGCGCCAACATAAACTTGCCTATCAAAACGGCCTGGACGCAGTAAGGCTTTATCTAAAATATCAGCTCTATTCGTTGAAGCCATAACGATAACGCCAGCATTTAAGCCAAATCCGTCCATCTCAACTAGTAATTGGTTTAGTGTTTGTTCTCTTTCATCATGTCCGCCACCAATGCCTGAGCCTCTTTGACGTCCAACAGCATCTATTTCATCTATAAATATAATACTTGGAGCGTTTCTTTTAGCTTTATCAAATAAATCTCTAACTCTTGAAGCACCTACACCAACGTACATTTCCATAAATTCAGAACCTGAAATTGAGAAAAATGGAACGCCAGCTTCTCCAGCAGTAGCTTTTGCAAGTAATGTTTTACCAGTACCAGGAGGGCCTGCTAGTAGTACACCTTTTGGTATTCTAGCGCCTAGAGAGTCGTATTTTTTTGGATTTTTTAAAAAGTCAACAATTTCTTCAAGTTCGCCTTTTTCTTCATCAACACCGGCAACGTCTTTAAATGTTTTCTTATTATTTGGATCTATTTCTTTAGTTTTTATTCTACCAATAGACATTCCGCCTTTAGATCCGCCTTTGCTTTGCATAACATAGAATACAATCGCACCTACCATACCTAGCACTAATAATAACGTTAGCACTGTATTTAAAGTTGCCATTGCATCTGCGCTTATTGTCCAGTCATATACTACATCTTCATCATATTCTGCTATTTTATCTAAAAATAAAATAACATTTGTAACTTTGTAGTTAACAATATTTTCTTCTTCGCCATCTGCATTTATTATTGGCTCTTTTTGTGTTTTATTTTCCACACCATCTTTTAAATAGATAGTTAGGTTTCCGTTTCCAAAGTCTAGCTCGTATTCTTCAACACTGCCTTCTCTGAATAAATCAACGACCTCGCTAGTTTTATATTCTTCGATAGCTTCTCTTTCTGAAAACATAAAAGCCACTAATAAAAAAGCAGCGATAGCTAAAAATATGGTCGTTAGTGAATTGTTTTTCTTCTTTTTAAGCAAGGTATTATCTCCTTTAAATTATTTTCCTGAGTAAACTTCAGGTTTTAAAACGCCAATATAAGGTGCATTTCTGTATTTTTCATCATAGTCTAAACCGTAGCCTACAACAAATTCATCTGGAACTGCTTTTCCTATATATTTTGCCACAATAT
>CAZVOQ010000172.1:0-3979 GCA_964628475.1 uncultured Oscillospiraceae bacterium
AAATTGGTTCTGGTCCTTGTGGTCCTTGTAGTGAATTATATTTTGATAGAGGCGAGAAATATGGCTGTGGTAGTGAAGATTGCACTGTTGGCTGTGAATGTGATAGATTTATTGAAATTTGGAACTTAGTTTTCACTCAATTCGATTCAGATGGAAAAGGAAACTATACTCTATTAGATAAACCAAATATCGACACAGGTATGGGGCTTGAGAGATTAGCTTGCATTATGCAAGGTGTTGATAATATGTTTGAAGTTGATACTATTGCAAATGTTATAAAAGAAGTTGAAAAATTATCTGGTGTAAAATATAAATCTGATGAAAAAACAGATATTTCAGTTAGAGTTATAACAGACCATGTTAGAAGTACAGTGTTTATGATAAGCGATGGTGTTCTGCCAAGTAATGAAGGCAGGGGATATGTTTTAAGAAGATTACTAAGACGTGCTGCAAGACATGGGAAAATGATAGGCATTAAAAATTTATTCCTAAACACTTTATGTGATACAGTTATAAATGAGAGCAAGCAAGCTTATCCAGAGCTTTTAGAAAAACAAGAGTATATTAAAAAAGTTATTTTAACTGAGGAAGAAAGATTTTCAAGAACAATAGATCAAGGGATGATGAAATTAAATGCTTTAATAGAAGAAATTGAAGCAAAAGCAACTAGCGAAACCGAAAGAATATTAATAGGTGCTGAGGCATTTAAATTAAATGATACTTTTGGATTTCCACTTGATTTAACAAGAGAGATTTTAGAAGAACATAATATTAAAGTTGATGTTGATGGATTTAAAAAGCACTTAAAAGAGCAAGCAGATAGAGCAAGATTAGCAAGGAAAAAAGCTGGTGAAATCTCTTGGAGTGATGATTTATTCCAAGATGTGAAACTAAAAGAAACTGAATTTTTAGGATATGAAACATTAGAAAGTGAAGCTAAAATATTATCACTTGCTATTAATGATACTTTTGAAGATGCTATTTCTGTTGATGAAAGTGCAAAAGAAGGTGTTTTAGTTGTTTTAGATAAAACTCCTTTTTACGCTCAAGGTGGCGGACAAGTTGCAGATAGAGGAACTATAAAAACAGAAAATGCTACTTTATCAGTTATCGATTGTAAAAAAACAGCAAAAGGAATTTATGTTCACACTTGCGTTTTAGAAAGTGGAGTTGTTAAAACTGGTGAAAGTGTTATCGCTAAAGTTGATAGAGCAACAAGAAAAGCAACCGAAAGAAATCACACATCAGCACATATTCTTCAAGCTGTATTAAGAAAGATTTTAGGAACACATGTTCATCAATCAGGCTCTGAAGTTGATGAAAATAGAATGAGATTTGATTTTACTCATTTCAATGCCCTTACAAAAGAAGAAATCACAGAAATCGAAAGAGCTGTAAACTTTGCTATTTTAGCAAATGTTGAAGTTAAATATTCAGTTATGAGTATTGAACAAGCAAAAGAGATGGGCGCTATTGCTTTATTTGGTGAAAAATATACAGACGAAGTTAGAGTGTTAAATATTGATAATCAATCAGTTGAACTTTGCGGTGGTACACATGTTAAAAATACTTCAGAAATAGGCTTATTTAAAATAATTTCTGAATCAAGTGTTGCAGCTGGTGTAAGAAGAATTGAAGCTGTTACAGGTGCTGGCGTTTTAAGATTAATTAAACATCAATCAAACCAATTAGAAGAAATTGCAACTGCTGTAAAATCTAATAATATAAATGAAGTAACTAATAAAGTTAATCAAACATTAGAAGAACTAAAAGAAGCAAAACAAGAACTTGATAAAGCAAAACTTGAGATTGCAAAAGGCAAGGTTGCTGGTGTGTTTGCAACTCCTGAAATAGTTGGCGAAACTAAAATTTACACAGCATTTTTTAGAGGAACTACAAGCGATGCATTAAGACAAATGGGCTTTATTTTAAAAGATAAAGATGAAGAAAGTGTTGTTGTATTATGTGGCGAAGTTGATGGCAAGGTTACTATAGCAGCAGCTTGTGGCAAAAAATCAATTGAAAAAGGCTTAAAAGCAGGAAATATTGCAAAAGAAGTTGCAACTGTAACTGGTGGCTCTGGCGGTGGTAAGCCTGATTTTGCTATGGCTGGTGCAAAAGATGCTTCAAAAGTTGATGAGGCTTTAGAAAAAGTTAAAGAGATAGTTAAAACTATGTTATAATTAAAAAGTTAATATTTGAAAGGAATACAAATATGGATTGTTTATTTTGCAAAATTATCAATAGAGAAATTCCTAGCACGATTGTGTATGAAAATGAGAATGTTTTTGCGTTTAAAGATATCGCTCCACAAGCACCTTTTCATGTTTTAATCATACCAAAAAGTCATATATCTGCACCTAGTGAAATAACTAAAGAGAATGCTCATTTAGTGGGCGAAATTGCGCTTGCAGCGGCTGAAATTGCAAAACAAGAGAATTTAACTAGCGGATACCGTTTAGTAGCTAATTCAGGCGAAAATGCAGGGCAAACTGTGTTTCATTTACATTTTCATATGCTAGCGGGCAGAAGTTTATCTTGGCCTCCAGGCTAAAATTAAAAAAATTAAAATTCGGGCATTAATTTGTCCGAATTTTAATTGTTTTATATTATAAAAAGGCAAGAAAGATATAAAAGTAATGAGTAAAATTAGAAATATTTATATAATCGCTATTACCTTAGTTTTAAGTTTTATAATCCAAATTAATATGCCAAAACAAAGCCTTATAATATGTTTAGCTTTGTTTGGTTTAATTTGTTTATACATTTATTTTATAAGAAAAAAGCATAGAGAGCTTATAATTGTTTCTATTTTAAGTTTAATATTTTCATTAGTATATTTTAATATTTATAGTATGTTTTTAGAAAACACACTGAATAAACTTGCGAATGAAAATACTACTATTAAAGGCTATGTAACTGAAATAAACACAGATTATTCTTTTGGAAATAGATACACATTAAAAATAGAAGAAGTTGAAGATGAGAATATTTATCAAGCATTTATCTACTTTTATTCTTTTGATGAATTTAGCATCGGAAAAGAAATGGAAATCACAGGAGAATTAAATACTAATAGCATTTCAAGCTACTCAAATTATTTATTTACAAAAAATATTTTTGGCACATTTAATGTTGATGAAATTGCTATTGAAAACACAAATAAAATAGATTTAAATACACTAGGTGCATTAATAAAGCAAAAAATAACCGAAAATATGCAAAAGTTATACTCAGGCGATGTTTTAGCACTTGCTTTATCTATGGGATATAGCGATAAAAGCTTAGTTAGTGATGATATTTTAGAGGATTTTAGTATTTCAGGCCTTTCTCATATGCTAGTTGTATCTGGTTTGCACGTTGGTATTATTAGTTTGTTTTTGAATTTTTTACTTAGATATATTCCAATAAAAAAGAAGATTAAAAATATTATTTTAGCAGTATGTCTGCTGTTTTTAGCTGCTATTATTGGATTTACATATTCAATTTCAAGAGCAGTTTTAGTGATGATAATTTTATTGATATTAAGAAATTTTAAATTATATCCTGATACTTTTTCTTCAATATCTTTGATAATTATTTTCACAACTATTCAAAATCCATATGCTGTTTATGATATAGGGCTTTTGTTGTCGTATTCTGCGTTTATTGGCGTTATTATTGGGGCGAAATATATAGAAAAGAAAAAGTTTAATAAAATTTTATCAGCAATTATTTTATCAGCATTTGCAGTTTTATTCACTATTCCTATTTTATCCTTTGCCAAAATGAAAATGACAATTATTTCTCCTTTAATAAACCCTATATTTTCATTATTAATACTCCCCGTTTCTATTTTATCTTTTTTTACTCCAATACTTTACTTTTTTTCTATTTTACATCCGATTAATAATGTTTTAGTTTTTGTAAACACATTTTTAATAAATATATTTATTAATTTTTCTGGTTTTATTGGAAGTATATTTCATTTTTCGCTTAT
>CAZVOQ010000173.1:0-3975 GCA_964628475.1 uncultured Oscillospiraceae bacterium
TTATAACCAAAAGATTTTTATACCTAAAAATCTTTTTCGGCAATGATACCCTTTCCTAAAAGTCAGCAAATGTCTTCTCGTTTTAGTACTATTTTATCCTTGCGCCTCTATTAATTGTAGATTTGATTATATCATTAAATATGCCATTTGTAAAGAGAAAAAATAATATAATGTATAAAATTAAAAAATTATTAATAATTTATGCATTTAATTATATGATTTATTTTTTCTTATTAAATCTTATAAAAACTAAAATTGCTAAAATAATAGGAATTAATATAGTTATATAATAAATGTTGCCACTGCTTAAATTTTCTTTTTCGGATAATGAAAAAGTTATATTTTCGCTAGGTAAACTAGTGGCTGAATAAGTATATGTGTTATCGCCTGTTAGTGTAAAATCGATGTTTGAATTTTGGATATAAGGCGCTACATCATTTGTTAAAACTGATATATCTATAGAATTAAACTCTTTCCAGTGTCGTGCAGGATCAATAATGTATTGAACAGGAAAAAGGCTAGAATTATAGCTTTGTGCATCAAAGCCTGTTTTCATATTATAAGATATAACAACGTTTTTAGTTTCTTGCCCCTCAAAGTCTACTTCATATAATAAAACCATTAAATTATCTTGTAAAAGTGGCATACTTAGCTCATTTATAGGCACAATCAAATTTTCAGTTATATAAAGATTATGAAATAAATAATCGTCTAGTATTGAATAAATCCTAGTTTTATCATTGATATTTATATTGTGGATTTCTAGGGCTAAATCATAAACTGCGAGTGTGTCGGTTTGCGATTCTTCTAAAATATATTCAAAATCATCGGCATTAAAATATTCTAAAGCATTATTTTCAACTTTAGCTAAAGAAACTGTTATATCGCCAATATCTCCATAGGTATAAAAATTTAAAGTGTCGGTGTCGTTGCTGTAAACTCTTGTGGAAAAAACAACTCCCTCATCACCCCCAGAATAGCCCGTTATTTTTTCATCAGCGATAATTCTAGCATTACTATCAGGAGCAAAACCTACATAAACCATATAAATATCTTCGTCTTTAGGTAATGGATAGGTTAAAGTGTATTTAGTTAAAGGCTTTGACACATCGTGGTTTAAGTATCCGATTTCATTTAAAATATCATTCATATCTAAATTATTAAAATCATAATTATAATCAGTTATAATTAATTCATAATCAGCGCTATAAAATTCATTATCTTCTTGGGTATAATTATCTTTAATTTTAATGCTTGGTAAATTTAATTCATTTGATAAATCTCGAAGATTTCCAACAAAGGGAAAAACCATTGTGCTAGTGTGATTTTCACTCGCTGGGTTTTGCATAGTGTAATTTGCAGTTATAACTCCGTATTGTGGGATAGAACTACTGCTATTACTAGGCTTTGAAAAATCAAAAATTAACTTTTCATCTGCCACTAAAATTGGAGAGGCGCTATCTATATGAAAATTTTCAAAATTAGGCGTTTTTTCAATATAAACAGGACCTGAATTTGCAAAAACTGATACATTAGAAAATAAGAAAACTAAAATAAACGCTAAAAACAAGCTAAAATACTTTTTCATAAGTAATACTCCTTTATCATTATCGATATATTATAATTATATCATATAAATTTTATACTGCAAGTTTACAAAATAGCATATATACTATATAATATATTAAATAACTAAATATTAAAGATTGGGATTTTATGAAAAAGATAGATTTAAAAAAATATAAACATTTAATAAATATCAGTATTATAATAATTGTTTCCACCCTTATTTTAAGCTGGGTTGGATACAGTGTTTTAAATGATGCCTCTGATACAACTCGAAGAGAGCTAACTCATGATGAATATTCAGTTTTAACGAGTGATATACATGGAGAAAATGGGATAAAACAAGATATAATCTTAGAAGCAGGGATGCGATTATATGGAGTTAATTTGAATTTTCACACATTTAATAGAGTCGTTAGTGGGCAAGTTTTTTTAGAGCTTTTAGATGAAGAGGGAAACATTGTTTTTACAGCTAGTGATAATATGCATAACATTAAAGACAACACTTTTTTAGGGCTTATTTTTGAGGATTATGTTATAAACGAAGTAGACACAAAATACACTCTTAATCTTTACACAGTCCCAGAAACTAGCGAAGATAAAATAGCATTATGGAAAAGCGAAGAAACAAAAGAAGGCTTTAATTTAATTGAAAATGGCAATAAAATTGAGGGCACAGTTGCCTTGCAAGTAATTTCTAGCTATTCTGGAGATTTTATTTATGGCTACTACTTTGTTTTTGCATCAGCAATATTTATACTATTAATTTTATCTTATTATTTAATATTTATAAAAAAATTAAAAATTGAATATGTGTTTTTATTTTTATCAATTTATATTGGCGTTATATTTGCATTTTTTACTCCTATTGCAGGTGGCGCAGATGAATATGTTCATATAGCTAGTAGTTATAGAAATTCAAGCGAAATTCTAGGAGTAGAAGTTTTTGATGAAAATAATAATTTACTAGTTAGAAAAAGTGATGAATTTGATTTAGATAAGCCATCTAATTATGATATTTTTGATTTACAAAATATATCTGAAGGGCTTTCTTTGAGTGGAAGTGGCAATGAAGAATTAGTGCCAGTTAAAGCTAGAACAGCAAATGTGTTTAATTTGCTTTACCTTACTCAAACAATAGGAATAACAATAGGCAGAATTTTAAATTTAGGCTATGTTCCGATGATGATTTTTGCAAGGATATTAAATTTAATTGTTTATTCAGTTTTAGTGTTTTTTGCAATTAAAATAATGCCTTTTTATAAAACAACATTCTCTTTAATAGCCCTAACTCCAATCCCACTTCAAACAGCAGCTAGCTTTTCTTATGATACATTGGTTATATCTTCCTGCTTTTTATTTATTGCCACTTGTTTTAGGCTGATATATAAAGAAGAAAAAATTAATATAAAATACAGTGTATTACTAGTTGCATTAGCTGGAATTATTGCGCCTAGTAAAGCTGTTTATGTGGTTGTGTTGGCATTAGTTTTATTAATTCCAAAATCAAAATTTAAAAACAATAAGCAAAATATATTATTAAAAGCATCGGTGTTTTTAATAGGTGCAGTTTTATGGCTATCATTTAATTCAGCGCTTATAATAAGCTCTGCTCAAAATATAGCTAGTGCCTCAAAAACAGAGCAAGTGGCTGTATTAGAAGAAGTTAATGTAGCTGTGCAAGAAGATACAACAGCGCAAGAAAATAATAATCCACAGCCAGAGTCAACAATTCTTGCAAATGGCGATAGCAGTGTTTATTTTTCATTTTCTTATATTTTAAATAACATTCCATCAACGATAAAATTAATCGCAAACACTATTGGCGAAAAAACTCAGCTTTATATTTATGAGATTTTTGGCGGAAAACTGGGCGAAGTTATTGTAACGCCAATTAATATTAGCTGGATTTATGTTATGGCTGTTATATTTATTATCCTAATTTCAACAATTCAAAAAGAAGGCTTTAAATTAGAGTTTAAAGGATATCATAAGCTATTTTCACTCTTAGTTATTTTAGGAGTGGTGGGAATGGTTGTGCTTGCCTGCATAACTTGGACTCCATCAAATTACGAAACGATTTTTGGAATCCAAGGGCGATACTTTATCCCAATACTGCCATTAGTGTTCTTTATATTAGTGGGCGATAAAATAGTTATAAAAAATAGAATAGATGATATTTTAATTTTTAGCTTAGTTTTAGTGAATATGCTAATTTTATTAAATGGATTTAGCATTATGGCGCTAAGATAAGGAAAGAGAATATGAATATTAAAGCCATATATCTATCTTTAAATCAAAAAGAAATAGATGAGTTTAAATTATTAAATGAAGAAAATTTAAAAAAAGAGTTTTGATTAAAACTAGCTAGTAATGAAAATCTTGCTGATATAGATATATATTGGGATG
>CAZVOQ010000174.1:0-3953 GCA_964628475.1 uncultured Oscillospiraceae bacterium
GGTCTTAAAACAGATTCCATACCATTAATAGATTTTGGAGAATTTTCCATTTCATTTTTGTTTGTTTTTGCAAGTTCTGAAAGATTATCTATATCAAAACTAGGCATAGCTTGTTGTAATTTTTTTTTAATAATTGAATATATAATAAATGCGGCTATTAAAAACCCTGCAATAATTAATATTAATACTAAAAAAGTTGTTCCTAAAAAATTCATAATAAAGCCTTTCTTTAACTAAGTGTGTTTTTGAATTATTTCTATAAATTTTTCGCCATATTTTTCAAGCTTTGATTGACCAACACCAGAAACAGCACGAAATTCAGTTAAGGTTTTTGGCGCTATATGACACATATCAATTAAAGTTGCATCTGTGAAAATGACGAAAGCAGGAACACCCTGACCTTTTGCAAATTTTGCCCTTAATTCACGCAAGTTTTCAAATAATTCTTTCTTATCATCAGGAATATTATTTGAATTTTTAGAACGTGAAAGAGCTGTTTTTTCTTCTTTTTCTTTAGCAATTTTCATTTCGATTTTAGAAGAATCATCTAAAATAAAAGCAACTTTTTCGCTTAGATAAAGTGTTGGATACTCAGTATCGGTTTGCAAAATATATTCATTAAAAATTAAAAAATCAATAACTGAGCGAAGTCTGTTAGTTGAAATAGATATTGAGTTATATAATTCTAATTTATCAAAATTAAATTGAGTCATTTTAGCATTTTTACTGCCTTTTAAAATTTCAATTATAGTGCTTTTGCCAAATCTTTGGTTAACGCTAGTGATACATAAAAATATTTTTTTAGCATAACTGGTGATATCGATTGTTTCAAAATTAGTGTTGCAATTACTGCAATTCCCGCAATATCCTTGAGCGGTTTCGCCAAAATATTTTAAGATATAATTTCTAAGACAGTTATTAGTAGTTGAGTAAAAAGTCATTTCTTTTAATCGTTGATAATCTCTATCTTTTAATTCTTTTTCCTGTTCTGGGCTATCATAAAAAGCATCTTTGCCGTTTTCAATTAAAAATTTTTGAGTCACAACATCTCTTGGGCTATAAAGCATTAAACATTCTGAATTTATTCCATCGCGTCCAGCTCTGCCAGCTTCTTGGTAATAGCTCTCTAAATCTTTTGGCATATTGTAATGAACTACGTATCTAACATTCGATTTATCAATTCCCATACCAAACGCATTAGTGGCAACAATTATTTTAACATTATCAAATAAAAAATCCTCTTGATTTTTTTGTCTATCGAATTGGCTAAGGCCTGCGTGATACTTTGAAATTGAATATCCTTTGCTAGTTAATTCATCATAAACAGATTCAACAGCTTTTCTAGTTGAACAATAAATTATTCCACTTAAATCATTTTTATTATGTAAAAAATGCAGTAAATCTTGTAGTTTATTTTGCGAAGATTTAACTGAAAAATATAGATTTTCTCTATTGAATCCTGTAACTAATGTTAAAGGATTATTTAAATTTAAAAGGCTAACTATATCCTTTGTAACTTTTGTAGTTGCAGTTGCAGTAAAAGCAGATACCACAGGGCGATTTTCAAGTAAAGAAACAAATTCGCTAACATCAGTGTAACTAGGACGAAAATCTTGCCCCCATTGAGAAATACAATGAGCTTCATCAACTGTTACTTGAGAAATTACAACACTTTTTGCAAAATCTAAAAATTCAGGTGTTAATAGCCTTTCAGGGGCGATATAAATTATTTTATATTTATAATTTTTAGCATAGCTAATGGCTAGACTAATTTGTCTTGGGGTGAGAGAGGAATTTATGTAAGCTGCGCTAATTCCAGCTTGAATAAGATTTTTCACTTGATCTTGCATAAGCGAAATTAAAGGGGAAACAACTAGAGTTATCCCTTTATGCATTAATGCAGGAACCCAGTAGCACACAGATTTTCCAGCTCCAGTGGGCATTATTCCTAAAACATCATTATTATTTAGTATTTCATTTATAATAGTTTCTTGCCCATCACGAAACTCATCATATCCAAAGTATTTTTTTAAAATTTGCTTGCTATTCATTATATCTCCTAAAATTTTATCTGTTAATTATATCATATTATCTCACAGTTATTCAATCAAAAATAAGGATTATATTCAAAATTATTAAAATCTTAAGAACAAATTGTTATATATTCGCTATTTTACTTGCTAAAACAAAGGCTTTATGTTATAATTTTCATCGTGTATGTATGAATGAATTGGAGGATAAAAATTGAAAGATTTTATTAATCAAATAGATAAAAGACGTACGTTTGCGATTATCTCGCATCCCGATGCCGGAAAAACTACGTTGACTGAAAAATTATTACTATACGGAGGTGCTATTCAGCAAGCAGGTATAGTTAAAGGTAAAAAAGGCGCAAGAAGTGCAACATCTGACTGGATGGAAATAGAAAAACAAAGAGGTATTTCTGTTACTTCATCTGTTATGCAATTTAATTATAATGGATTTTGCGTAAATATATTAGATACTCCTGGACATCAGGACTTCTCAGAAGATACCTATAGAACATTAATGGCTGCTGATAGTGCTGTAATGGTTATTGATGCTGCAAAAGGTGTTGAAAATCAAACAAAAAAGCTATTTAAAGTTTGTACAATGAGAAATATTCCTATCTTCACTTTTATAAACAAAATGGATAGGGATGCACAAGATCCGTTTGAACTTTTAGAAGAAATTGAAAATGTTTTAGGTATTCAAACTTACCCTATAAACTGGCCAATAGGCTCGGGTAAAGATTTTAAAGGCGTTTATAATAGAAATTCAAAAGAAATATTAGCTTTTAATCATGGCGCAAAAATTGGTGCTAATCAAGCAACAGCAGTTAGTGCAAAATTAGGAGATAATAATTTAGATGATTTAATAACTAGTCAGCTTCATCAAACATTAGTTGATGATATTGATTTATTAGATGGTGCATCTTATGATTTCGATTTAGAAAAAATCAATTCTGGTAAATTGACGCCTGTTTTCTTTGGCTCTGCTTTAACAAACTTTGGCGTAGAACCTTTTATAAATGAATTTTTAAAGCTAACAACTTCGCCACTTGCAAGAAATTCTTCTGAGGGATTAATAGAGCCCAAAAGTGATGATTTTTCAGCGTTTGTATTTAAAATTCAAGCTAATATGAATAAAGCTCATAGAGATAGAATTGCATTTATGAGAGTGTGTAGTGGTAAATTTGAAAGGGGCATGGATGTTTTTCATGTTCAAGGAAATAAAAAGATAAAACTTGCACAAAGTACTCAATTAATGGCAAGCGAAAGAGAAACTGTCGATGAAGCTTTTGCAGGAGATATTATTGGTATATTCGATCCGGGTATTTTCTCAATAGGCGACACAATTACAACTGCAAAAAAAACATTCACTTTTGAAAGTATTCCAACATTTGCACCAGAACATTTTGCAAGAATTAGCCAAGTTGATACTATGAAAAGAAAACAATTCGTTAAAGGAATGGAGCAGATAGCTCAAGAAGGCGCTATTCAAATTTTTAAAGAAATTGGTGGCGGTATGGAAGAGGTTATCGTTGGAGTTGTTGGCGTGTTACAGCTTGAAGTGTTAGAGCATAGATTGAAAAATGAATACAATGTTGATATAAGAATCCAAAATCTTCCTTATCAATTTATTCGTTGGATTGAAAATAGCGATGTTGACGCTAAGAAGTTGAATCTAACGAGTGATACAAAGCCACTTGAAGATTTTAAAAATAGAAAATTATTATTATTCACAAGCCAATGGAATATAAACTGGGCTCAAGAAAAAAATCCGGATTTAGAGCTGAGTGATATAGCAAGATAATTTAAGAAAAAATAAAGATATATAAAGATATATACAGATAAATAAAGGAGAAAAAATGCTAACAATAAACCAATTAACGCACGAGTTTAACGGACAAGCTTTATTTAAAGATGTTGAGT
>CAZVOQ010000175.1:0-3929 GCA_964628475.1 uncultured Oscillospiraceae bacterium
TCTAATAATTCTCTTGAAGTAGGTTTTAAAACTATATGATTTGTATATTGGTCTATCATAAAATCATAAACCCATTTATAAACTTCTTCTACGTTTATTTCAATATCATGCTTTTGCTTTAACACTTTAACTATTTCTTCTCGCCACTTTGTTTTATCTATTTTTTTCATTTCTGGCAGGCCGTCTTTAATGCCTAGACTTTTGATATATTCATCAGTTACACTGCGCCAAATACTCATTGAATCAATAAGTGTTCCATCTAAATCGAAAATTGCATACTTCATTTATTTTTCCCTTATATTATACTTATTTAGATATCATATCTAAAATGCTATCTCTATCAGCTTCTGCCTCAACTTCTAAATAATCGGCAATTGTTGCGCCGATATGTGCAAATCCAGTTAAAGAATTTAAATTATCTGCTTTAATATTTTTTCCATAAACTAATAACGGCACGCATTCTCTTGAATGATCTGTTGAAGGAGTTCCAGGATCGCAACCGTGATCGGCTGTTATCATTAAAATATCATCATCTTTTAATAATGGCAAAAATTCTCCTAAACGCTTATCAAAGGCAGTCATTGCGCCTGCATATCCATCAACATTATTTCTATGTCCATAAACCATATCAAAATCAACTAAATTAACAAAACACAAACCGTCAAAATCTTCTTTTGCCGTTTGTATAGTTTTATCCATTCCATCTTCGTTATTAGCTGTTTTAATCTGTTTTGTTATTCCATCACCATCATAAATATCATATATTTTACCAATTCCAATAACATCTTTTCCAGCTTCTTTTAAATACTCTAAAACTGTTTTCTTTGGAGCTTTTAATGAGTAATCATGGCGATTTTTTGTTCTTGTAAATCCATCTTTACTATTGCCTAAAAATGGCCTTGCAATAACTCTACCTACTGCGTGCTCATCTTTTAAGATATCTCTTGCAATTTGGCAGTATTCATATAATTTTTCAATTGGCACAATTTCTTCGTGCGCTGCCACTTGAAAAACGCTATCTGCAGAAGTATAAACAATTAAATCACCTGATTTCATATGCTCATCGCCATAATCATCTAAAAGCTGCGTTCCTGAATATGGAAGATTACAAATAACTTTTCTTTTAGTTAATTTCTCATATTCATCTATTAATTCTTTTGGAAAGCCATTTGGATAAGTTGGCAGTGGTCTTTCACTTTCAACTCCAGCTATCTCCCAATGTCCAATTGTTGTATCTTTTCCATTTGAAGCTTCAATTAATCTTGCATAAGCTCCAATCGGATTTTCTTCTTTTTCGCCTTCAACTTTATCAATATTAAACAGCCCTAACTTTTTTAAATTAGGAGTATCAAATTCCTTACTTTTTGAAATAGATAATAATGTATTACTACCTAAATCATTAAACATTTCAGCGTCTGGTGCATGGCCTATACCAAAACTATCCAGAACAATTAAAAAAACTCTTTTTGACATATTTTTTCCCTTTCAATTAAAAACAAAACTTATCCAAATATTGCAAATAATAGCATTTAGGATTGCATTTCTATTTATTATACATCAAAAACCACTTTTTGTTAATAGGGAAAAGTAAAAAGTTATAAATTTAACAAAAAGTACATATTTTATTAAAGTATCTACAACTTTATTCCATTGTATATATTAAATTGTGGTAGTATAATATATAAGAAGGAATATGCTATATATTTGCAGTCAATTTAATTTAATATATATTTTCAGGAGGATATTATGAGAAAAACTAAAATTGTGTGTACACTAGGCCCTGCTTCGGACAAGCCGGAAACGCTAAAGCAAATGATGCTTGAAGGAATGAATGTTGCAAGGTTCAACTTTTCACACGCAACACATGAAGAACATTTAGAAAGATTAGTAAATGTTAGAAAAATCAGAGATGAGCTAGGAATGTATGTTGCTACTCTACTTGACACAAAAGGCCCTGAGATTAGAATTGGTCTTTTTGAAGAAGGTAGTATCGAACTTTTTGAAGGCGACAAATTCACTTTAACTACAGACGATATTAAAGGAACTAAAGAGAAAGTTAGTGTTTTATATAAAGGATTCGCTAAAGACGTATCTGTTGGTAGCAGAGTTTTATTCTCAGATGGATTAATTGAAATGGTTGTTGATTCAATCGAAGGTACTGATGTTAATTTAACAGTTTTAAACAATGGTAAATTATCAAACAATAAATCAATAAATCTTCCAGGCGTTAAATTATCTATGCCTTTCGTTAGCGAAAAAGATAGAGCTGATATAATTTTCGGTATCCAAAATGATTTTGATTTTATCGCTTTATCTTTCACAAGAAGCAAACAAGACGTTTTAGACGTTAGAGCTATTTTGGACGAATACAAAAAAACTGATATTCGCATTATTGCTAAAATCGAAAATGCTGAAGGCGTTGAAAACTTAGATGAAATTTTAGAAGTTGTTGATGCTGTTATGGTTGCTCGTGGCGATATGGGTGTTGAAATTAACTTTACTGAAATTCCAAGAATTCAAAAAGATATGATTACAAGATGTATTGCAAAAGGCAAACCTGCTATCACTGCAACACAAATGCTTGAATCTATGACAAATAACCCTCGTCCAACAAGAGCTGAAGTTAACGACGTTGCTAATGCTATTTATGATGGTACAAGTGCTATCATGCTTTCAGGCGAATCTGCTGCTGGTAAATACCCAGTTGAAGCTGTTAAAACTATGGCTGCTATTGCAAAAGAAACTGAAGAGCACATTGAATACACTAAAATTCTTAAAGATAGCTCTATGAAGCGTACTTCTTCTGCAGTTTCAGAAGCAATCTGCCACGCATCTTGCCTAACTGCTGCTGATACAAAAGCTAAAGCTATCATAACAATCACTGATTCAGGCTCAACTGCAAGAAGAGTTTCAAAATACAGACCAGAGCACACAATAATCGGCTGTACAACTTCTGAAAAATCTTGCCGTCACCTATCATTATCATGGGGCGTTGTTCCAGTGTTAATGCCAAATCACACAAATACTGATGATTTAATGAAATGTGCTGTTGAAGCTGCTAAATCAACTGGTATTGTTGATGATAAGGATATTGTTGTAATAACAGCTGGTGTTCCTGTTGGAGTTTCTGGCTCAACAAATATCATTAAAATTCACACAGTTGGTGAAGAAACATTCGCAATCTAATTATTATTTTAATAGCTATCTAAAATTAAGTTAGCTAATAATAAAATTTTTTAGAATATATTAAATTTAAGAGGAATGGCTTGCCATTCCTCTATTTTTATTTGTTTTTAGTTTTAATAAAAAACTATTGCTGTTTTTTTTGCAAAATTCATTAAACTAAAGCCTTTTAATTTATTCCTACTAAAGTCTAATTTTTTTAAAATAACTTTTTTGAATTTTGTAAATATTAAGCATTTCTAGCTAAAATTCATTTTAAACTCATATAGCTATTTTATTTTGAATTGAATTGGTTTAACCGTTTCATCTAATGCTTTAAAACTATATCCTTTTTCTGAAAGAGTTGTAATAATATCATCAAGTGCTGAAACTGTTGTTTTTCTAGTGTATGAATCATGCATAATAATTATTACTCTTTCTTTTTCTCCAACTCCTTTTATAACATTATTATATATGCTTGAAGCAGATAAATTTTTATTACTATCATTACTTTCAACATTCCAATCAAAGTATATAAAGCCTCTTCTGTGCATTTCATTAGCTAATTCTTTTATAATATCTTCATTATAATTATTAACGCTACCGCCAGGAAATCTAAAAATACTAGGGCTTAAACCTGTTGTAGAATTTATATATTCATATGCTAATTCAAAATCAGATAAATAGCTTTCAACACTAGTGTATATATCTTTATAAACATGACTATTAGAATGTATTCCTATGCTATGGCCTTCTTGCACTGCTCT
>CAZVOQ010000176.1:0-3923 GCA_964628475.1 uncultured Oscillospiraceae bacterium
AGATAGATATTTTGTTAGCGATTTAATTGGATGCAATATTATAGATAATACAACAAAAGAAGTTTATGGAAAAATATATGATATAAAATTCTTAGGTGCAAGCGATATTTATTATATTAAAAATGATGAGGGTAAGGAATTTATGTTTCCTGCTGTTGATGAATTTATTGTTTCAACTGATATTGAAAATAAAGAAATCAAAGTTAATGTAATTGAGGGCATGTTCAGTGAGGATTAATATAGCAACTCTGTTTACAGAAATGTGTGAAACAGTTTTAAATACTAGTGTTATTGGTAGAGCAAGAAAAAATGGTGCTATTGATTTGCGAGTGTATAATATTAGAGATTATTCAAAAAACAAGCATAAACACGTTGATGATACTCCTTATGGGGGCGGACATGGAATGGTTATGCAAGTAGAGCCGATTTATGACTGCTGTATGGACATAGAAAATAATAGCCAAAGTAAACCCTTTGTTATATTCACTTCAGCCGCTGGAAAAGTTTTTACCCAAGAAATAGCAATAGAACTTTCAAAAAAAGAAAATATCACTATTGTTTGTGGGCATTATGAGGGTATAGATCAAAGAGTTATAGATGAAATTTGTGATATGGAGATATCAATAGGAGATTTTGTTTTAACAGGTGGAGAACTGCCAGCATTAGTTATAACAGATGCTGTGGCAAGGATGAAACAAGGCGTTTTAAAGAGCGAAGAAGGATTTACTAATGAGAGCCATTTTAATGGACTTTTAGAGCATGCACAATACACAAGACCTTTTGAGTGGAAAGATAGAAAAGTGCCAGAAGTTTTAATTAGTGGACATGAAAAAAATATTAATGAATACAGAAAAAATGATGCAATAAAAAGAACAAAAGAACTTAGACCTGATTTGTATGAAAAACTATTTAATATCAACAATAATGTTGAAAACTAATTAGCGAAATGCACAAATAATTGTTAATAATAATGTCTAATTGATGTTTAAAATAGAAATTTTAATGTTTTGCCATTGACTATTAGTGGTTTTTAATGTATGATACAAGTGTGAAATTAAGTGATTTTATATTGCAATTTTATATATATTATGGATGGAGAGTAGTTTATGTTTTACAAAGACGTTACAGTAGAGAATCAAGTTGGGTTACACGCTCGCCCTGCAACTTTTTTTATTCAAAAGGCGAATGAGTTTAAATCTTCAATTTGGGTAGAAAAAGAAGAAAGAAGAGTAAATGCTAAAAGCTTACTAGGTGTTTTATCACTTGGAATTGTTGGTGGTACAACAATTAGAGTTATTGCTGATGGTCAAGATGAAGAAGCGGCTGTTGAAGCTTTAATTAAACTTGTTAATTCAGGATTTAGCGACTAATAGATTATATTTATTAATAATTTACACCGCCTTTATTAATGGCGGTGTTTTTTAGGTATAATAAAATCAAATTATATCAAAATATAAATAAAAAGAGGAAATTATATTAATTATGACGTTAAATGAACTTTATGAAAAAGCAAGAAGCTTGCCTATGCTCCCAGGCATTTATATAATAAAAGATAAAAAAAATGATGTTATATATATAGGCAAGGCAAAGAGGCTTAAAGTTAGAGTTAGCCAATATTTTAAAGAAGGGGCAAGCCATTTAGCAAAAGTGCAAAAAATGGTTGATAATGCCTTTGATTTTGATGTTATAGTAACAAATAGTGAATTTGAAGCATTAACACTAGAATGTAGCCAGATAAAGCAGCATTCTCCCAAATATAACATCCTATTAAAAGATGATAAAGGCTATAATTTTATAAAGATTTCAAAAGAAGAATACCCAAGGATAACTGCTGAATTTCAAGCAAATGATGATTCAAAGTTTTTAGGGCCATATATGTCGAGCTTTGCTGTTAGAGAAATGGTTTCTACAACTCAGCAAATTTTTAAATTACCAACTTGTTCAAGAGTTTTTCCAAGAGATTTTAGAAAAGAAAGGCCCTGCCTTAATTTTCACATTGAAAAATGCATGGGTGTCTGTACGGGCAAAATAAAAAAAGAAGATTATAATGAAATAATAGATAATGCCACTAAATTTTTAAAACAAGATAATGATAAGATTATACAAATTCTATCAGATAATATGATGAAATCTTCTGAAAATTTGCAATTTGAAAAAGCTGCGATGATTAGAGATCAAATTAATGCTATTGAAAAATTAAAAGCAGGACAAAATGTTGTAAATGAATCGTTGCAAAATCATGATTTTATTTCAGTGTGTGGAAGTGCTAGAAACTGTGCTGTGAGCGTTTTGAGATATCGTCGTGGGAGATTAGTTGACAAAAAAGAACATATATTCTTAGGTGAAGAAGATGTTGATAATGTTAGAGATGAATTTTTAGTGCAGTTTTATGCTGTTGAAGAGCCACCTAAAGTTTTATTTTTAGATGAGATGCCAAAAGATGAAGAAATTCTAAATTATATACAGCAAAAATCAAAAGTTAAAATGACTATATCAAAACCACAAAAAGGCGAAAATATTAAAATAATAAAAATGGCATACACTAATGCTATTGAAAGATTAGCAAGAGAAACAGGAAGAATAGATAAATCACAAAAATTTTTAGACGAACTTGCAAATTTATTGGGCTTAAAAAAAGTTCCGTATGTAATTGAAAGCTATGATATTTCAAATTGGGGCGACAATTCTTCTGTTGGTGGTATGGTTGTTTTTGAAGATGGAAAACCTAAGAAAAGTGGATACAGAAAATTCAAGATAAAAACAGTGTTAACAACAGATGATTATAAAAGTATGCAAGAAGTTTTAACAAGAAGAGTTTTACAGTATTCTAATGGTGCCACTGGGCAGTTTGGAGTAAAGCCTGACTTAATATTATTAGATGGTGGTAAAGGGCATTTATCATCGGTTCTACAGGTGCTAGATGGCACAGACTTTATGGACGTTGCAGTGTTTGGCATGGTTAAAGATTCAAAGCATAGAACACGTGCAATAGTAGGCAGAGATGGCGAAATTGAAGTTGCTATGCATAAAGGGATTTTTAAGTTTATAACTGAAATCCAAGACGAGGTGCATAGATTTTCAATTGAATATCAAAGGAGAACACAAAAGACGAAATCATATGCAGTAACTTTAACAAAAATAAAAGGTATTGGCGAAAAGAAAGCTGAAAGCTTAATGCGGGAATTTAAAACTTTAGCAAATATTAAAGAGCAAGATATATCAGCCTTAATTGAGGTTGATGGCATTAGCGAAAATGATGCTAAAAATATTTTTGACTACTTTAGAAAAATATAAAATTAAAAGAAAAGGAGCTTGTGGTTATGAAAGTGGTAAGTGGGATTGCAAGAGGGAAAACGTTAATAACTTTAGAGGGCGATGCAACAAGACCAACACTGCAAAGGGTTAAAGAAGGGATTTTTTCATCTATTCAGTTTAATGTGCCTGGTGCTAGAGTTTTAGATTTATTTGCAGGAAGTGGGCAAATGGGAATTGAAGCTTTATCAAGAAATGCAACTTTTGCTGTTTTTGTTGATGAAAGTAAGCAGGCGAATGAAATTATAATTAAAAATTTAAAATCTTGCTCATTAGAAGATAAAAGTAAGGTTTTAAAAGCAAGGGCAGAAGATTTTTTATCATCAACCGATGAAAAATTTGATATTATTTTTCTTGATCCACCTTTTGAAAAAGGAATTTTAGATGAAATTTTTTTGAAAGTATTTAATTTGCTTTCAGAAAATGGTATAATTATTGTAGAATCTGAAAAAAACTGGCAATTAATAGATAAAATAGACAAATTAACTTTGATGAAAGAATATAAGTATTCTAATTTGAAAATTTCAAAATTTGTTAGAGATAGAGAAGAATAATAACTTTATATTTAAAAAATAGAAAGGGAATTGAATATAATGAAAATCGCTGTATAT
>CAZVOQ010000177.1:0-3857 GCA_964628475.1 uncultured Oscillospiraceae bacterium
CTTTCACGGCGGTAACACGGGTTCGATTCCCGTACGGGTCACCATAGAAATCCTTTTAGTTTACTAGAAGGATTTTTTATTTTTAATATTTAATAGAAAGAAAAAAAATAAATGAATTCAGGTATTGTTTTTGGTATTATCGTATTATCACTTGGAGCTTTAATTATAGCACTAACTATTAAAGGAAAAAGTAAAAATAATTTAATTACCTATATTATAGGGGGATACTGCGTTTTTTTAGCTATTATGATTTTTTATATGACTTATATAGATAATTTTAAATTTATGTTTCACACAATGTTTCTTCCTTTTTCAGTGCTTGTTTTAATATTATATTTGCAATCATTATATATAGTAATATTTTTCACAAAGAAAATAGACGCTGTGTATTATGGAAAAGCTTTTATTGCTAGCGTAAAAGGCAGAATAGTTTACTATCCATCTTTTAATATAAATATAAATGGACAAAGCGAAGAAATTGATTGTGTAGATGAGTATACTTTAAAAAAATTAGAAAAAACTTTTACGCAAGGAAAGCATTACATATTATTTTATAATGAAAAATTATCATATTATAAAACAAAATTATTTGCAAATATATCAATGCATGCGCTTATAATTTTTTCAATGATATCCTTACTAATTACATCTATTAAAGTGATATTTAATTTATAAAAAGTGGATTTTTAAAAAAGTAATATGTGAAAGAATAAAGAAATATAATGAATATTCATTTTTTTATAGCTATAAATAGGATATAATATAAATAGGTATCAAAATAAAATGTAAAGGAAGTATCTTATGCAGTATAGACAGCTTGTAAAAGGTGCTGAGCCTGTTTCCTTATTAGGATTTGGCTGTATGCGCTTTAAAACAAACAAAAATAATATTGATAAAGAACTTGCGTTTTCACTAATGCATAAGGCATACTTATGCGGAGTGAATTATTTTGATACGGCTTATATTTATAATCAAGGAAAAAGCGAAGTTATATTAGGGGAGTTTATAGCAGAGTATGGCATTAGGGATAAAGTTTTTATAGCGGATAAGCTTCCTAGTTATTTAATTTTAAAATCAAGCCATATCGAATCTTATTTTAAAACTCAATTAGAAAGATTAAACACCACTTATATCGATTACTATTTAATGCACACGCTAGACAGCTTTAAAACTTGGAAACGATTAAAGGATTTAGGAATAATTGAATTTATAAAGAAAAAGAAAGAAACGGGCGAGATTAGATATATAGGATTTTCTTTCCATGGAAAATGCGAAGAATTTATAAAAATATTAGAGGACTATCCTTGGGATTTCACTCAAATTCAATTTAATTATTTAGATGAAAATAATCAAGCAGGACTTGAAGGGTTAAAAAGAGCAAACGAGCTTTCGATAGGCGTTTGTGTTATGGAGCCCTTAAGAGGTGGAGCGCTTGCAGATAAAGCCCCAGAAGAAGTTAAGAAAATATTTAATGAATATAAAATAAAAAAGCCTGCTGCATTTTGGGGGCTTAGATATGTTATGAATTATAAAGAGGTTAGCTGTGTTTTATCTGGAATGAATGAGATGGAGCACGTTAAAGAGAATATAAACGTTGCATCTTTAACAAGCGAAAACTCTATGACAGAAGATGAATTAAATTTAATAGATAATGCAAAAAAAATATACGAGAAGTTAATGAAAGTGCCTTGCACAAATTGCAACTACTGCATGCCTTGCCCTTATGGCGTTGATATACCGTTAACTTTTAGCGATTATAATATGAAATACTTTAATCCAAAAAGCATGATAACAAGAGCTTTATATTTAGCTAGAAGTACTGGGTTTCATGGGGAGAGAAAATCAGGAGGGGATAGCTGTGTTGGTTGTAGAAAATGTTTAAAGCTATGCCCACAAAATATAAATATCCCAGTAAAACTAAAAGAGGCTCATAAAAATCTAAAAATCCCAGTGATACACTCAGGGGCAAAGATTGTGGCTAAATTCAAAAAATAACAATTAGTTAATAAACTTTTAAGTATTACGATTTGTAGTATTTAAAAGTTTATTTATTTCTTTAGTTAAAATCAGCATTTAATTGACTAAAGCTATAAAAATGTGTATAATAGTTATGTTTAGATTAAAACAATATTTATATAAATATAAGGGGTGCTAGCTATGAATTTTTTAGCAGGATACACAGGCTTTGTGGGATCAAATTTAAAGGAAAGTTTTGAATTTGATGGACTTTTTAATTCAAAAAATATCGAGGACGCATTTTATAAAAATCCAGATGTTTTATATTATTCAGCTGTTCCAGCTCAAAAATTTATTGCAAATGAATTTCCTTTGCAAGATAAGCAAACAATAGATAATGCAATTGAAAATATTAAAAAAATTAATCCTAAAAGCATAGTTTTAATTTCAACTGTTGATATTTATGAATACCCAAATGGCAAAGACGAAGACTTTGATACAAAAAAACAAAAGCCACAAACTTATGGAAAAAATAGATTAGCACTCGAAGATTTTGTTAAAGAAAATTTTAGCGATTATCTAATAGTTAGACTACCAGGGTTATACGGAAAAAATATTAAAAAGAATTTTATTTATGATTTTATAAAATACATTCCAGCAATGCTAACAAATACAAAAATTGCAGAGCTTGCAAAAACAAAAACAGAAATTTATTCTTTATACACAAATTTAAATAATGGATTTTATAAATTAAATGATGATATTAATAAAGGCTACACTAGAAGGCTTTTTGAAGAGCTTGGATTTTCAGCTTTGAATTTTACAGATTCAAGAGGAGTTTTCCAATTTTATAATTTAAAATATTTATTTAATGATATAAAAATAGCTAGGGAAAATAATATTAAAATTCTAAACCTTGCAACGGAGCCAGTTTTAGTTTGTGATGTTTATAAAAAGATAACTGGTGAAGATTTTAAAAATGAGCTTTCAAAACCAGTTCCACATTATGATTTTAAAACAAAGCATGATAAAATTTTTTCTGGAGAAAATGGGTATATTAAAAATAAAGAATTCGTTTTAGAAGATATAAAAGAATTTGTTTTAAAAGAGCTTGAAATAGAAAGGCAAAATTATTAATATGAAATATTCAATTTCAAATATAGCATGGGATAAAAAAGACGATGGCGAGATGTATCGTTTTTTGCAAGAAAATAATATTGATGGAATAGAAATAGCTCCAACTAGAATTTTTACAAATCCGTATGAAAATTTAGAGATGGCAAAATTATATGCTCAAATGATTAAAAATAGATATAATTTATCGGTTTGTAGTATGCAGAGCATATGGTTTGGCAAAAGTGGGAATATTTTTATTAAAGAAGAAAAAGAAGAATTATTTTCATACACTAAAAAAGCAATTTTATTTGCCAATAGCATGGGGATTAAAAATTTAGTTTTTGGAAATCCTAAAAATAGAAATATGCCACAAGGGCACACACAAGACGAGGTTAAAGAGTTTTTTTATCAGCTTGGCGAATTTGCAAAAGAAAATAATACAGCTCTTTCGCTAGAGCCAAATCCAGCTATTTACAACACAAATTTTTTAAACTACACTAAAGATACCTGCGAATTTGTAAAAGAGATTAATAGCGATGGGCTAAAAGTTAATATAGATTTTGGAACAATTTTAGAAAATGATGAAAATCCACATTTAATAAAAACTTATAAAAATATAGTTAATCATATTCATTTATCAGTTCCTTATTTAGAGTATGTAAAAAAAATAGAAGAACATAAAACACTTAAAAAAGTTTTTGATAAAATTGATTACCAAAATTATTTATCGATTGAAATGAAAAATCAAAATGATATAGAAAAGGTTAAAAAAGCTGTATTATATA
>CAZVOQ010000178.1:0-3856 GCA_964628475.1 uncultured Oscillospiraceae bacterium
TGCTCCCACTAGCCCCTCAAGCTAGCGCGTCTGCCGATTCCGCCATATCTGCATTTATACCAAAATGCTAATTGCATTTCGGCAAAAATAATTTTAACATATGTATGATGTAATGTCAACTTATAACACATAATTATTACAAATAGTAATAATTATGTGTTATATTACTATTTTCGACATTATTCTTCAATGTTTCTCACTTCTTCGTCCATTTCAATATAACTTACATCTCTTAATTTTCTATTGATTGCTCTTGTTCGTGTTCCAATTAATGTATCTAAATCAGTTGAAATAAGCTGCATTTTCTTTTGTGTCTGTGCTAGAATGGTTTCAAATTTTTCAAATTCCTGCTTTGTACCAGCTAATATATCCCAAACTTCGCTCGAACGTTTTTGAATAGCTAGAGTTTTAAAGCCCATTTGTAGTGAATTTAATAATGCTGCCATTGTTGTAGGTCCTGCGATATTGATTTTTAATTTTTGCAATTCTTCAATCATTCCTCTTCTCACAACTTCTGCATAAAGCCCTTCTGTTGGAAGAAACATAATCGCAAAATCTGTTGTGTAAGGTACATCAATATATTTATCTCTAATATCTTTTGCAAAACTTTTTATTCTATCAGTTAGCACTTTTGCTGCTTTATCAACATTTTCTTGAATCGATGTATCATAAGCATCTAAAAGATTTTGATATGCATCAAGCGGAAATTTTGAATCGATTGGAAGATAAACAAAGCTTGTCCCTTCTCCTGGCATTTTAACGGCAAACTCAACTCTGTTTTGACTTCCTTTTTTAGTAATAGCATTAACATCATATTGCTCATTACTCAAGATTTGCTCTAAAATAGCACCTAGTTGAACTTCGCCTAAGATGCCTCTTGTTTTAACATTTGATAACACCTTTTTTAAATCATCAACACCAGAAGAAAGCTGTTTCATTTCACCAAGAGAAGTATAAACTTGTTCTAATCTCTCATTAACTAATTTAAAGCTTTGTCCTATTCTTTCTTCTAAAGTTTTTTGTAATTTTTCATCAACCGTTGCACGCATTTCTTCCAGTTTTTTCTCATTGCTTTGTTGCATATCCGAAACTTTTTTCTCTAATGTTTCTCTTATTTGATTTAGTTGAGTTTCATTTGCTTTTTGGAATGTTTCAAATCTTTTATCTATGCTATCTGATGAATCCACAACCGTTCTTCTTAAAGTTTGTATAGAAAGCTGTGTACTCTCTGAAAATTCACGAAATCTTTTAGTTTCAATATCTGCAAGCTGTTCTTGCGTGCTTTTTTGCATATTACTTTGCAATTTCATCTGCTCGCCTATAAAATTCAGCATATTTTTTTGAGATTTTTCATAGCTCTGCTCTAATTCTTCTTTAATAAAATTATCTTTATTTAAATTAGATTTCAATTTTTGTAAATTTAAATAAATCATTGCATTTATTAAAAGCAGGATAAGCGATATTATTATAACAATAAATTCCATATAAAACCTCTATTTTCTTAAAGTAGTTTAGTGTTGTTTTTCATCTGCAAGTTTTTGGACTGCATCTTTTATCATTTCAACAAATCTTTTTCTATCAGTCATATTAAAAGCCACAGTTACATTCGGCTTTTTATTTAAAACATTTTTTCTATCAACAGCGGTTAGCCCATATGTGTGCCTGCCGTCGATATCAGCAGTAACATAGCAATCTTCGCTATAAACAAGCTCTGGTGCTATTAGCCACGCAAGAGGCAAAGAATCATGCATAGCAAGCCCTTTTGCTTTCATTACATATCTATAATGTTCTTCATACACTGCGCACATCTCACAAAGAATACTAGCTAGCCAGTTTTCTTCTCGAAATCCGTCCATTTCATCAAATGCTAAATAGCTTTCCATTGTTGCATCAAGTCCTGCCATTTTTATTTGAACGCCTGAATTAAATAAAATATAGGCTGCTTCAGGATCTTTATGTATATTTGCTTCTGCAACAAAGCTTGTATTTCCTTTTAAACTAGAGCCACCCATAATAACAATTTCTTTTATTTTGCATTTTAATTCTGGATGTGCTAGTAAAAAGGCTGCAATATTAGTCATCGGGCCAACTGGCACTAAAGTTATCGGCTCTTTTTCTTCTCTTAAAACTTTAGCCATAAATTCAACAGCCGATAACTCGACTGCTTTTATCTTTGCTTTTGGTAGAGGATTTTTAATATCTCCTAATCCATCTGCTCCATGCACAAAGCTTTTTTCTGGGGGATTAAACTCATTAATTAATGGCTTTTTTATCCCTTTCGCCACTGGTATATAAGTTTTATTTAATAATTCTAGCATTGCTAGTGTATTTTCAGTTGTTTTTTCTATATCTCTATTTCCGTAAACAGTTGTAAATCCTAGCACATCAAATTTTTCATTTCCTAATGCTAAACACATCGCAATTGCATCATCAATCCCAGTGTCTACGTCCATAATTATTTTAATTTTTTCCATCGTATAAATCCTTTTTTAAATATTAATATTACTCAAAATGGCTTATTGCATTTGAGAATAGCTCATAGTATTTATCTCTATTCATTTTAATAGCAAGCGAAACATTAGGCTCTTTTTTGCTTTTATTTAAATAATCAAAAACTGTTTGTCCATGCGTTTGAGTTCCTTGTGTTTCACAAACAACATAATAATCTTTTGTTTCAAGGCTATCACCATCTAAAATCATACAAGCAGCAGCAGTTGCATCATAAACGCTCGCTCTATGATTTTTAATATCACCAGCACTAACACTTTCAATGAATTTTAATTCGTGTTCCCAAAATTTTTCCATTAAAGGCTTTAATTTTTTTGCTGAATAGTAAGCAGTTTTTAATTCTTCGCCTGAAAAAGAATACTCATCGCCAAAATCTAAATCAGCCATAACTATCTTTATCCCACTTTGAAGAACAATTTCACAAGCATGTGGATCGCCCCATATATTAAATTCTGCATACTGCGAATGATTACCAAAGCTTCTTGAGCCACCCATCATAAATATTTTATCTATATAATTTTTTAAATCTGGATATTTTAAAATAGCTATTGCAATATTCGTCATAGGCCCTAAAACTAATAATTGAAGATTACCATTTTCTTTTTTAGCTATATCATAAATTAAATCCCAAGCTAATGTATCACTTAATTCTGATTTTGCTTGTGGCAAGTCAAATCCTGCCATTCCATTTAATCCATGAAATTCTGAAGCTTCTTTTATTGGAACAATCAAAGGCCTATCTGCTCCTTTAGCAACAGGGCAATTAATCCCTAGGTATTCAGAAAGATTTAAAGCATTCTTGCTTGTTCCCTCTAGCCCTACATTTCCGTGAGTAGCTGTTATAGCTTTAATTTCAAATTTATCGTTTGATGCCATCATTAAAATAGCGCATGTATCATCAACACCTGGATCTGCATCTATAATTATTGGTCTTTTTAACATTTTAATTTCACCTTTCTATTTGTTATAACTAAAAATTATAATATCATATTTTCTATTAAATTACTAGCATTTTTCTTATATAAATGATATTATAGTATATATTATTTTAATTTAGGAGTGATAACTATTTATTCAAATTCTAAAAGAATTTCACTTTGCGGATTGTTAGCAGCTTTATCCATAACAGTTATGCTTTTTGGAAATTTAATTCCGCTTGCAACATATGTTGTGCCAGCTATTTCTTCTTTATTCATCATACCTATTTTGTATGAATACAAAACAAAAACTGCATTCACATTTTATATATGCGTTAGTTTGCTTTCGATATTTTTTGTTGCAGATAAAGAGATTAGTTTAATGTATGTGTTTTGCTTTGGATTATATGGAGTTTTTAAATCTTTTATTG
>CAZVOQ010000179.1:0-3834 GCA_964628475.1 uncultured Oscillospiraceae bacterium
ATATAATTGTAACATAATAATTAATATCATGAAACAAATTTAGATTACATGTGAGTAGACATTTCAAAAGTTGCTCACTTTTTTTATGAAAAAGTAAAACGATTTAAAGCAGAGAGGAATTAATATATGAATAAATTTAGAGAATGGCTCAGCAATGCTCCAATACAAAAGAAATTTATTCCGCTTCAATCTTTAATAATTATTAGCACAATAGTTATTAGTTTATTTTCGTTTTTCTCTGTTGTAGCGGTTAACAATTCATCTGAAAATATTATTGATATCAATGTTAGAAATAAAGAGCAATTAAGCGATATAACAAGAACTATGTATGTATGTCGTGTTTTAGGTAGAGATATCTTGCTTCAAGAAGATAAAGCGAAAAGAGATGAATTATATGGCGAATACATAATTGCTTTTGATGAATTAGATAATAAAATGGATATATTTGCAGACCATTTAACAGGAACTCAGCTAACAGAGTTTGAAAGAATTATTGAAGAAAAAAATGTTTATAAAGAAAGTATGATACTTTCAGCTGATATATGGATAGGTGGAGGCTCATATGAAGATGCTTTATATGCTCTTCAAGTTGTAACTCCAATTGCCAATGATTTTTTTGGAAGTATTGATAGCTTTTCAGAAGAAGAAGAAAGGCTTTTAAACGTTGAACTTGAAAGAAACGATAATCTTGTGATGACAATTTTAATTACTGGAGTTATTTTAAATGCATTAGCAATTTGTGCAGTTGTATTAATAATTAAATTTTTCTCAAAACATATGAGCCAAAGTTTAATCAAGCTTGAAAAATCAATGTCTGAAATTGCTGAAACTGGAAATATGAAAATTAAAATACCAGATGAGTTATACACAAAAGATGAAGTTGGCCTTATTGCAAATGTTGCAAATAAAATGAAATTAATGCTACTTGAATATTCTTTTAATGATACTTTAACTGGAGGCTTAAACACAAAAGCATACCACGAAGAAATAATAGATTTATTCGAGGAAGAAGAAACGCAAAAAGATATATGGTGTGTTGTTTCAGATATGAACAACTTAAAATTAATAAATGATGCCCTAGGCCATATGGAAGGTGATAATGCTATTAGAGTTTCTTACCATTCACTAAATTCACAATTTGAAAAATTCGGCAAAACATTTAGAGTTGGCGGAGATGAATTTGTTAGTTTAATAAAAGGGTGCACAAAAGAAGATATAGAAAACACAATTGAAAGTGTTACTAATATGATTAATAAAGCTAACACTAGCTTTAATACAAAATTTTCATTAGCATTTGGATATGATAATTTTAAAGGAAAAACAAAGAAAGAATATGATGATTTCTTTAAAGCTGTTGATAAAAAAATGTATGATGATAAAATTGCAAGTAAGCAATCAAGATTAAACGCTAGAGTGGATGAAGAATTAGAGAGATAGTATAATAAAAGTATTACTATTAATTGATGCTTTTAATAAAAGATAAAAGGAACGGCAAAAGCCGTTCCTTTGTTTATAGATAGTTTTAAATATTTAATCTTATTTTTTATAAATAGCACTAATAATGGTATTATGTATGCTATTCTGCATTGCTATCTATAGTTTGAGCAATGATGCTTTCCATAATATCATAAGTCATCATTCCAGGAAGATATCCATAAACATTTCCATTAGTATCTATCATAAATGTTGTTGGATAAGCTGAAAGTCCGTATTCTCTTTCAAGTCTGCCACTAGAATCTAAGATAGTTGGGTATGTATAGTTGTTTTCTTCTAAAAAGTCTATAACATACTGCTCATCTCTTTCTTGTGTGTAAGGGTTTTCATCAGAACTAGGTGAGGCTACGCCTAAAATAATAACATCATCTTCGTTAAAACCATAATTTTCATATAGTTTTTGAATATCAGGCATTTCATCTCTACAAGGCGGACACCAAGTTGCCCAGAAGTTTAAAAATACAACCTTACCTTTATAATCAGATAATTTATGTGTATTCCCAAATTGGTCTTGCAATTCAAAATCAATAGCTGGAACTACATCTAAATCTTCGTTATTTTCTTCTTCTTTATTAGAAGGAGAAGTTTCATCAGGCATATCCTGTGTTTCTTCATTTTCTAAAGTTTCACTTTGGCTACTATTTGCATTAGGAATAATTCCATCAAATGTTGAAAGATATCCTGTAATGCTATTCATTATGCCAGTGAACATCATTACACCCATTAAAACCATTAAAACACCACCAATTTTAACAGTGTGTGCTACAACAGATTTATGCTTTTTAAAAAAGTTTAGGCATTGAGTTGTGAAAATTCCTACTAATAAAAATGGTATTGTAAATCCTAATGTGTAAACTCCCATTAAAATAAGTCCAGTTGTCATCGAGTTTGCACTTGAAATCATTATTAAAACAGTTGATAAAGCAGGGCCCACACACGGAGTCCATGCAAAGCTAAACACAAAGCCCATTAAAAGTGCTGTAAAAGGGTTCATTTTTAATGCATTAAGCTTAATCGGTAGCTTAAATTCTTTACCTTTAAAAGGCTTATCAAATATGCCAAGTTGCATTAATCCTAGCATTATCACTATAATACCACCTATTCTTGAGAATAGCATTTGGTATTCTGTGAAAAATTTTCCAGCTGCTGAAAAACCAAGCCCTAATAAGAAGAATGCAAAACTTACACCTAGTATGAAAAATATCGTATTTGTGATTACTTTCTTTTGATTGTATTTTTTAAATCCCTCTTCGTTTGTTGAAACTGCACCACCTGATAAATAGCCCATATAAAGCGGGATTATCGGAAGTATACAAGGTGATAAAAAGCTTAGTATACCTTGAATAAATACTGTTAAAGCAGGTATAGTTACGTCTAAATCAAATCCCATTTTAAATTTCCTTTCCTATATCATATTCTAAATAATGTGTTTTTGCTTGTTCTAAAATTTCCAAAAATTTCGATAATTCATCATTAGAAAATTTAGATTGTAAATTAGAAAAAACAAAATTATCTCTTTTAATAAATTCCTCAGCGCAAGGGCAAAATTTTTCTACGGCATATAAATGCGAAATCCTTTTATCCTCTTCGCTCTGCTTTCTAACCACATAATTTTTTTGCTCTAACTCATTAACTTTTTGGGTTACAGCTGTTGATTTAACAGATAATAGCTTTGAAATGCTAGAAATAGTGTGTTTTCCTGATTCCTTACAAATTATATTTCGATAAAGTGAGGTGTTGTGGCTCAAATCACTTTGCTTTTCATTTTCAATTCTAATTTGAGCGATTGTAAAATTATAAAATAAATCACTTGTAAGGCTTGAGAATCTTGTTATCATTTAAAACAGCTCCTTTGTTACGGGTAAAATTGGTAAATAAAATTATATAAGTTTTCTTATCTATCCTTATGATACTTTTAATTTGTGTTTAAATCAAGATAAAAAGGCAATAAACATTAATAATGTATAAATGTTAAAAAAAAATTCATAGTTTAATAGAATATTTTTTATAAATTGCATTTTAAATATAAAAATAAAAGGCGATTATAAAATCGCCTTTTATTTTACGAAAGGAAAATCAAATTTGAAAACAAGGAATCTTCAAATTGATAATTTATAAATATATTAAAACTGAACTACTATAAACAATTCTTACATTATTGTAGTTCTCTGTGTTCACTTTATTAATTAACTGCGTGCAATATATCATGTTATGATATAAAAATTATAACATGATATATTATTAAAATCTATTAGGTTAAATGAAGTTTAACAAATTGTTATTGTATAAGTATGAAATAATTTGAAATGTTATTGTTTGGAAATAATTACATATTAAAAA
>CAZVOQ010000180.1:0-3807 GCA_964628475.1 uncultured Oscillospiraceae bacterium
TTGACTTTCTATTCTTTGTTTACAGCGTATCAATTTTTGACAAGCTTATTATAAAATTTGCAAGAAAAATGACACTCTAAAATAGAGTGCCACTTAAAATTATTTTATATTTATTCTATACGGTGTACGCTCATTTCTTGTGATTTTTAAAAATGCATTTAAAGATAACTTCAGCTATAATATAAACTACTAATCCAACAGTAAATGTAGTTATCCATAAAAAAGCCCACCCTAATAAGGTTCTCGATGTATCTCCATCTATGATAATATTGTTAACTGCTATTCCAATAGTAATTATAGTTGCTAAAAGCACAGTTTTCAGAAATTCCTTCTTCATTTTATAATTCTCCCATTACATAAATAATCTTTAGTAGCGTATAACACAGAGAAAATAATATTTCAATTTTATTTCAGTCGAGCAGAGTAGGCGTATACACGCCTACAAATCCTACACGATGATAAAATATTTCTTTATGAGTAACCGCCTACGCCATTTGTTTTTTATTCTAAATACCATATTGATTTTTATTTATTATATTCTTCATAAAATGCTAAGATTTCATTTTGAATATTTTCATTATCATTTATTCTAATAATTTCAAAATCTGTAATTGATCTCATCTCAGTTTTTTCTTCTGTTAGGGTTCCGTCTGGCATTATTTGTGCCATATACATAGATGAATCTGCCTCTTGTCTTACTAATTTTGAATCTTCAACAGTTATAGTTACTTTTGCAGTTTGTCTTTCTTGGCTATTAAGCATATCTATCATCAATTCAAACTGCCCACGCATCTCTTCGGGCACTGTTTCCAATTGCTCAGTTGCCACTTCAACTTGAATTTTTAAAAGATCTTCAAAATATTTCTCGCTAACTTCATACACATAGCCAGTTTCGGTTTTTTCAATGCTTTTTATATTTTCAGGCACTTCAAACATCGCTACTAAATTAGCAAAAGTAAGGGCTTTATCTGTAAAGCCATCTTCCACTGTAAATAATGTATTATATTTTATTGGCTGAAATTGCATCTCTAATTCGCCAGTTTCCATTGATGGCATAAGTGATACATTTGCAATTATATTTCCATCTTCAATATATAAATTTGCAGAGCTTAATTCTTCAAAAGAGTAAGTAGTTATTAATCCCATATTTGGATTTTTTGATATTAACACTTTTGAATAATTATTTCCTAGTCCATTTTCGCTTTCTTTAACTGTTATTTTCGCATCAATACTTTCATAACTCATTGTGTTTTCAATAATTTCTTTTACTTGATTTATGTATTCTTCATTCATACCTGTTTCACTTACTGTGTTATCTTGCTCGGTTTGCTCTTGTGATTGTGAACAGCCAACTAATAATGCCATGCTCACTAATAAAATTAATAAAAGTTTTTTCATAATAAGCCTACCTTTCTTTTGAAGAGAATTTATTATCTTATACTAATTATATCACTTTAATTTATATTTCTCTATATATGATATAAACATATTTTAAAATTAAATTTGTTTATATTTTATTTTTAAAAACATCATTTTATAAATACTGACACTAAAAAAGGAATGGCAAAAGCCATTCCTTTTTTTAATTTACAAAGTTTTTATAGATAATTTCATTATCTTTTTACTTATAATTATTCAACAGAAATTAGATAGAAATAAACTGGCTGATTACCCTCTAAGATGCTTATTTCAACTCCTTTTGGAGCTTTAGCTGTTATTAAATCGCAAACATTTTGAGCTTCTTCTTCGCTTATTCCTTCGCCATAAATAATTGTAACAAACGTTGTGTTTTTATCAATCATTTGTTTTGCTAGTTTTACAGCCGCTTTTTCAACTTCTTTTTCTGTAAAAGAAAGTTTTGAATTTTCCATTGCTAAAATTTCGCCTTTTTTGATTTTATGTCCGTCGAAATCTGAATTTCTAGCTGCAAAAGTTATAGAGCCAGTTTTAACGTTTTCGATAGCTAAATTCATATTAACTGCATTATCTTTTGCAGTTTGATCAAAATCAAAACTTAAAAGGGCAGTAATTCCTTGAGGTATAGTTCTCGTTGGAACAACAATAACTTCTCTATCTGCTAAAGATGCTGCTTGCTCTGATGCCATAATAATATTTTTATTATTTGGAAGCACAAAAACAGTTTTTGCGCCAACAGAATGAATTGCTTTTAAGATATCATCAGTTGATGGGTTCATAGTTTGCCCACCAGTAACAACGGCATTAGCCCCTAAATCAATAAATGTATTTTCTAAGCCTTCGCCCGCTGCAACTGCAACGAATCCGTATGGCATATCTTCGCTAACTGCTGCATATTTAAATGCTGAATCACTATCTTTATCGTTTTCTTGCTTTTCAAGGCCTTTGCCTTTTTCAGATAATTCTTCCATTTGCTCTAGCATATTTTCTATTTTTAAATTAGTCATATATCCATGTTTTACAGCCTCTGAAAGTGCTTTACCTGGATCTTCTGTGTGAACATGAGCTTTTATAATTTCCTCATCTTCCACAACAACAACGCTATCGCCAATACTTTCAAGTTTTGCTCTTAATTTTTCAGCTGAAGCTTTTTCATTTTTATTAACTATAAATTCTGTGCAGTATGCATTTATTATATCTGGATCTAAATCTTTTGCAAAAACCCCTGTTGGAGTAAATGAAACTGATTTTTGATTTGTGTCATCTGCTGCTACAATTTCTCCATTTACAAAAACTGAAAGCATGCCTGTGAATATATAAACAACGCCTTGACCACCAGCGTCAACAACTCCTGCTTTTTTTAATACTGGAAGTTGTTCTGGAGTGTAATCAAGTGCCTCTTGTGCTGAATTTACAACATGGCTCCATAAAGTAACTAAATCTGTTTTTTCATCTAGTTCTCCAGCTTTTTCACCAGCCACTCTTGCAACTGTTAGCATAGTGCCCTCAGTTGGCTTCATAACTGCTTTATATGCTGCATCAACGCCTGTTTGAAGTGCAACAGTTAAATCATTTGCACAAGCAGTAGTTTTTCCTGTTAATGCTTTTGCAAAGCCTCTAAATAAAAGAGATGAAATAACTCCTGAGTTGCCTCTTGCTCCTCTTAGCATTGCACTAGCCACAGTGTTTGCAACTTTTTCAACTGTAACTTGGTCATCTAATTTTTCTAATTCTTTTTTTGCAGCTGTAATCGTCATTGACATATTTGTTCCTGTATCTCCATCTGGCACTGGGAACACGTTTAACTCATCAACGCTACTTTTGTTATTATTTAATAAATTTGCTCCAGATATAATACTATCTCTTAATATTTTACCACTAATCATATCTTGTTTCGACCGTTCCTTTCTTTAGGGTTAGCGATATAATCCGAACCAGTTTCAAGAAGAAAAAAATCTCTTTTTATCTGCGTTAAAGGCTTTTGTAAGGCAGTAAGCATTACTTCAATCCTTTGCCTTGATACAAAGGATTTTTTTATTTTTGAAATCTGCGACCTAAAATCCAATAATTTTTTTATAAAACAAGGCAAATTTATGAAATAATGCTTTCTGCCTTATAAGTGAATTTAACGCAGTTTTAGGAAAAAATTATCAGATTTTAGGCGGTTCGGATTTTATGAGTAAGGCTAACATATAATTTTTCTGCTAAATCTTTTTGCGTGTAATTTTTTAGAGTTCTTTGATTTTTTATAAGCTGTCCTGTTTTTAATTTATCTATCATAAAAACACCTACTTTCTATTTTAATTATATATATAATACTTATAAAATACAATCTATTATAGCGAGAATAGAGCTTTCATATATGTTTATTGATTTTTTTCTTTTTATACT
>CAZVOQ010000181.1:0-3795 GCA_964628475.1 uncultured Oscillospiraceae bacterium
GAGTATTCTTTGCAGTTATGTTTGTAATCTTATTAGGTTTAAGCTTTGTAGGCTTTATGGATATTATGCTTCCATTCGCATTTGTAACTGGGGGTATATTCTCAGCGCTTGCAGGCTTTTTTGGAATGAGAATCGCTACATCTTCAAATGCTAGAACAGCATGGGCGGCGAAAGAAAGCTTAAATGAAGGTTTAAAAGTTGCTTTCTCAGCAGGTTCTGTTATGGGATTTGTTGTTGTAGGTTTAGGTCTTTTAGACTTAACTGTTTGGTATTATATACTAAGATATGTTCATGGTGATAATATTCAAATGGTTGCTTCATCACTTTTAACATTTGGTATGGGTGCTTCTTCAATGGCTCTTTTTGCTCGTGTAGGTGGCGGTATATTTACAAAAGCTGCAGACGTAGGTGCTGATTTAGTTGGTAAAGTTGAAGCTGGCATTCCAGAAGACGACGCTAGAAATCCAGCAGTTATCGCTGATAACGTTGGTGATAATGTTGGCGACGTTGCTGGTATGGGTGCAGATTTATACGAATCATACTTTGGCGCTAGAGTTTCAGCTGTTGCACTTGCTGTTTCAGCGGGATATGGCCTTGCTGGTATGCAACTTCCAATGCTTTTAGCAGCACTGGGTGTATTTGCATCTATCATAGGCTCATTCTTTGTAAAAACTGGTGATTCACTAGAACAAAAAGAATTATTAAAAGCTTTAAGAAAAGGAACATATGTTTCAACTGCAATCGTTATAGTAGGTGCATATTTCCTAACAGATTATATGCTACCAGATGTATCACTTGGAATTTACATTGCTATTATTTCAGGACTAATTGCTGGTAATTTAATCGGACATTTTACAGAATACTACACTTCAGATACATATAAACCAACTCAAAACTTAGCTCAAACTGGTGTAACTGGTTCAGCTACTGTTATCATTGGTGGTTTATCATTAGGTATGCTTTCAACATTTTTACCAACAATTATCGTTGCAGTTTCAGTTATGATTTCATTCGTTGCTGCTAATGGCTTAGTTGAATTCTCACAAGGCTTATACGGCGTTGGTATCTCAGCTGTTGGTATGCTTTCAACTCTAGGTATTACTCTTGCTACTGATGCTTATGGCCCAGTTGCTGATAATGCTGGTGGTATTGCTGAAATGGCTGGACTAGGCGAAGAAGTTCGTGAAAGAACAGATGCGCTTGATTCACTTGGAAACACAACTGCTGCTACTGGTAAAGGCTTTGCTATTGGCTCTGCTGCTTTAACAGCATTAGCTCTAGTTGTTGCTTTCGTTCAAGAAGTTCAAGTTATTGATGCAACAGTTGATGTTACTTTATCATTAACAAACCCAACTGTTTTAATCGGATTATTAATTGGTTGTATGCTACCATTCTTATTCTCAGCGTTCACAATGGAAGCTGTTGGTAAATCAGCACAATCAATTGTTGTTGAAGTTAGAAGACAATTTAAAGAAATTCCAGGAATTATGGAAGGTACAGGCAAACCAGATTATGCATCTTGTGTTGACTTATGTACTAAAGCGGCTCTAAAAGAAATGGTTGTACCATCAATTATTGCTGTTGCAGCTCCAATCGTTGTTGGTTTATTCTTAGGAGTTAATGGTGTTGCTGGTATGCTAGCTGGTGCAACAATGACTGGCTTTACACTTGCAGTTATGATGAGTAATGCTGGTGGTGCTTGGGATAATGCTAAAAAACATATCGAAGCTACTGGCGGTAAAGGCTCAGAAATGCATAAAGCTGCAGTTGTTGGAGATACAGTTGGTGATCCATTTAAAGATACATCAGGCCCTGCTATTAACATTCTTATTAAACTGCTTTCAACAGTTGCAATTGTTTTTGTTTCTGTTATTATCCAGTTTTCAATATTCTAAGAATAGGTTTAAATTGATGTAAGATACTAGTTTTTTACTAAAAAAGATTTTCACTATATTAAAATCTATAAATAAACTTTACGAATAAAAAACACAATGGAATGGCTTTTGCCATTCCATTGTGTTTTTTATCTTAGATATTTTTTAGTTTTATTATTAAAATTAGTCTTTATAAGCTGATTTTATCCAATCAGGATATTCTTTATTCATAGTCCGTGTTTTGAAATGTTCATCACAATAATCTTTTAATTTTTCTCTATTTTCGTTAGTAGATAAATCATTGATTAATTCTTTAGGAAGATTGTGAGAAAATGGACAGACAGAAATACAAATGCCACAATCAGAGCCAAAATGTTGCCACATAGAAATACATATTTCATCTCTAAATTCTTCTAAAGTGTTTTGGATAGCCTTAGGCGGACAAGTGGTTTTACATCTATTACAAATATTGCAAAACTCTCTTATATACTGCTTTTTTACTAAATCTTCTTCTAATGGGATATTAGTGCTAACAAGACCTAAACGCATACGAGGGCCATATTCTTTAGAAATTAGCAATCCATTTATGCCTATTTCACCAATTCCAGCTTTTTCAAATAAGTTAACAAGAGGGAATATATAGTTTCCATCCATATTGTTTCTAGCATCATACCCTAAATTTCTAATATAATAAGATAACACCATACCGATAACAGCAGCATCTACATACCCTTTTGTGGTAGCGATTGATTGAGTGACATTAGGGGCAGTATCGATTAGATTTTCACTCATTTCAACAGTGAAAGCTATGCCATAATTAAAGCTTGGGATAATCTCTTTTGAGTATTCACTTTCAGGCCTTCCTTTATGTGAATAATAATCTTCATCATCTAGTTTAACAATCTTAACATGCTTTGCTCCATAGTAATATGCGATGCCTTTTAGGATTTCAGTTATTTTATTTGGTGAAACAGTTGTTTTTTTATCGCTAACTATACCTTGTGAAAAAGGCTTTATATCAGCTAAAAAATCAAATACTGAATTGGGGATAGGGGATAGTAAATCGTTATACATTGCGGAGTTTTCATCGCCCATTAAAGGTTTTTCTCTAAATTTTTCATCAAAAGCTAATTTATCTGGATTCCTATTATAATATTCCTTGTGCATAACAGTGCCTTTTTTATATCCAGCCCTTGCAAAAAGAATATCTCTTTCATCTTTACGTTTCATTATTTAAGTCCTTTCAAATTTTGAAATAGAATATTAAATTAATTTTACATTATAATAATAACAAAGTCAATTTAATAAATTATATTAATAATTTGTATATATAAAATTATATATAATATGATATAATATATATTATAAGGAAGAGAGGTTAAATTATGAAAACTGTATACTGCTATTTTTCAGCGTCTGGAAATGGAATTGATATTATAAATAGAATGAGTGAATATATAAAAGGGGATAGGGTTTATATTAAAAATGCTGATATAGATGCTTTGAAAAATTATGAGAGAATTATTTTAATAACACCTTTATATTCATTTGGACCAGCCATACCAGTTGCAAACTTTATAAAAAAATTAGAAGGACTTGATGATAAAGAATTTTATGTTGTGATAACTTTTGCTGGATTTGCTGCAAATTCAGAGTTTTTAATACAAAAATTATTTGAAAATAGTAATTTAAAATTAAAAAATATATTTAAGGTTATGATGCCAGTGAGTTTTTCAACTGTTGTAGTGCCATCTATAAAAATGCAAAATAGTATATTAAAAAAAGTGCCTGAAAAAATTGAAAAAATAGTGAGTGCTATAAATAATAAAGAGGAAAAAGTTTTTAATAAAAATCTATTTAGTTTTTTAGATATTACTTGGGAGAAAAATAGAAAAAATCTCGCTACTTTAGCTAAAGATTT
>CAZVOQ010000182.1:0-3761 GCA_964628475.1 uncultured Oscillospiraceae bacterium
TGATTTTCATCAATTCGATTTAGAATGTCATACCATAATAATTTTGCAACACCTCTAGTTCGAAATTCTTTTTTAACATAAACCATTTCAATGTGAGTATTAGTTATAACAATTAAACCAATAACAGCTCCATCTTTTACACTAGCATAAAATGATGAGTTAATAAATTTAGAAGCCTTAGAAAAGAAGTCTTTAAAAGAAATAGCCAAATCTTCGCTACAACCACTATATTCAATCTCCTCGAAAGTCTTTTGAATTATATCCAAAGCTAATGGGATTTCATTTGATTTTAATTGCTTAATTATCATAAAATAACTCCTTTAAAGAACACACTAAAAAAATCATATCATTATAAGCTTGTAATGTAAAGTTTAAAATTTAAAAAATGAAAAATAATAACTTTTTTTATTGAAATAGCTTAATTTTTATCGCTTAAAACTTTTTTGTAAACTACTAGTAAAAATATGCCAGCAGTTGTAGCAGATATAATATCAGAAATTGGTTCTGCATAGTATATACCCATTAAACCAAACATAGAAGCGAATATATAAATTAAAGGCACTAAAAGAATAATCTTTCTTAATGATGCAATAAATAATGAGATTTTAGCAAATCCAAGACCTACAAAGGCGCTTTGAGCAGTCATTTGTATTCCGAAAATTAACATACCACATATAAAAATAGGTAAAACTTGATCAACTAAAGCAATTAATGCTGGATCATTTGTGAAAATAGACGCAAACATAGAAGGGAATAAGATAATAATTATTGTAGCAATTCCCGCAACAGAGCAAGTTGCAAATAGGGTGTATTTAATAGTTGTTTTAACTCTATCTAAATTGTTTGCACCATAGTTGTAGCTTATAATAGGTTGTATTCCGTTTGTAAAGCCACTAATAGGAACAGTCATCATTTCCATAACACTATTTAAAATTGCAAAAGAAGCAACGTATAAATCGCCACCGTGTAATGCTAGTTGGCTATTAAATGAAATTGAAACAAGACTTTGAGTTGAATACATAATAAACGGTGAAATACCAAGTGAAGATATTTTTTTAATAATTTCTTTGCTAGGCTTAATTATGTCTTTTGTAATTCTAAGTGAGCTTTTTTCAGATGATAAAAATTTAAATATCCAAATAGCGCTAATTCCTTGGCTAATTATTGTTGCAAGTGCAGCACCTTTAACGCCCATATTTAGCCCAAATATAAATATTGGATCTAAAACGATATTAGTTATAGCTCCAATAACAACAGACATCATCGCAGTTTTGCTTTGTCCTTGACATGTTATAAATGGATTTAAACCTAATGAAAACTGAACAAATATTGTTCCATATAAGTATATTGAAAGATAATCCATCGCAAAAGGTAGGGTAACATCACTAGCGCCAAATAAGCGCAGAACTGGCTCTTGAATAATTAAGAAAACAATAGTTAAAGATATCGCAAAAAACATAATTAATATAATTGCGTTTCCTAAAATTTTACGTGCTTTTTCTCTATCACCTTTACCAAGTTCGATAGCTGCAAGTGGAGCACCACCAACGCCTGCAAAGGCACTAAAAGCTGAAATAATGATTATAATAGGGAAAGCTAGCCCAAGGCCTGTTAAAGCAGATGCGCCAACGCCTTCAATTCTGCCTATATACATTCTATCAACCATGTTGTATAAAACATTAACAAATTGGGCTAATATCATTGGGATTGAAAGCTCAAACATAAGCTTTAATATGGGGGTTTTACCAAGTTTTTCTTCTCTATTCATATATAAATTTATCCTTTCATGTAAAAAAACAATAGAGAAATTATACCATAAAATTTAAAAATTAACAATACTCAAAATGTTAAGCTTTGTAAAATCTTAATTTACTCATATATTAAAACTGTAAATATTTTACAACTTTAAGTTGTGTAAAATATTGATTTTACAACCAAAAGATGTTATAATATGATTAGAATATTAAAGGATAAGGAAATTTATAAACAAGGAGAGAAAAATGGACATAGTAGAAAAATTATCTATACTTGCTGATAGCGCAAAATATGATGCTTCTTGTACATCAAGTGGAAGTGATAGAAAAACTGATAAAAATGGGATAGGCTCAGTTTATAATGCTGGGATTTGTCATACATGGTCTAGCGATGGAAGATGTGTTTCGCTATTAAAGATTCTCTTTACAAACTACTGTGAGTATGATTGTGTTTATTGTATAAATAGAAAAAGTAATGATGTGAAAAGAGCTGCATTTACCCCAAAAGAGTTAGCTGATTTAACTATGGATTTTTATAAAAGGAATTATATTGAGGGATTGTTTATCTCATCTGGAGTTTTAAAAAGTCCTGATTATACTATGCAATTAATTATAAAGTGCATGGAGATTTTAAGATATGAATATAGATTTAATGGCTATATCCATGCAAAAGTAATACCGGGAGCTAGTAAAGATTTAGTTGAACAGGTTGGTTTTTTAGCCGATAGGGTGAGTGTGAATATAGAGCTTCCTAGTGAAAACAGTTTAAAAAAATTAGCACCAGATAAAACAAAAACGAATATATTACTTCCTATGAAAGAGATAAAGGATAGGAATTTGCAAGCAAAACAGGAATTAATAGTTTATAAAAATGCACCGAAATTTGCTCCGGCTGGGCAATCAACACAAATGATTGTTGGCGCTAGTGATGAAAGTGATTTACAAATACTAAGATTAACACAAGGCTTATATGATGGCTATAAATTAAAAAGGGTGTTTTTTTCTGCATATATAGGCGTTAATAGTGATAAAAATCTTCCCCAATTAGCAGAAAAACCGCCTTTATTAAGAGAGCATAGATTGTATCAAGCAGATTGGCTTTTGAGATTTTATGGATTTCGTGCAGAAGAAATATTAAATGATGAAAATCCGATGTTTAATCCAAATTTTGATCCGAAATGTAATTGGGCGTTAAATAATATGCATCTATTTCCAGTTGAAATAAACACTGCAAATTATGAAACACTTTTAAGAGTTCCTGGAATTGGAGTGTTGTCTGCAAAAAGAATAATAAAAGCAAGAAAAATTGCTTATTTAGATTTTGAAACATTAAAAAGGATAGGTGTTGTTTTAAAAAGAGCAAGATTTTTTATCACTTGTAAAGGCAGGGCGATGGAATATACGCAAATTGATAGATATAAAGCAGAACAATTTTTATTACAAGACACAAAAAAGCAAAATTTTAATATTGAGAATGAAGTTTCTCAAATTAGTTTTTTTGATAGAGGTCTAGTAGGTGAGGGGGCATTATTGAATGCTTAATGAAAAAATAGAAGTGGTTTACTTATATGATGGCAGCTTTGAAGGATTTTTAAGCTGTGTTTATGCATATTATTATTCAGATTACAAGCCAGTAGATATAGTTTATGATGTTTTATATCAGCCAAGCTTTTATGATACAGTTTATATAAAAACAAATTTTGAAAAAAGTATTAAGGTTAAAAATTCAATTATAGAAAAATTATCAAAATTTGCTTATTACTTTTTGAAAGACTGCTTATTGTGTGATAGTGATGGCGTTGAGATGCATATGCTGAATTTTATTGTAAGAGCTTTTAAAGATGGATTTAGAATCTATCATAATTACAATATTAAAGAAACAGATGTTTTAAGAAAGCTACATTTAAATCTTACAAGGGAAGCACATTTATATCTTGGAATTGTTAGGTTTCAAAAGATAAATAATACATATATTTCTAAAATAGAGCCTAATAATAGGATATTATA
>CAZVOQ010000183.1:0-3760 GCA_964628475.1 uncultured Oscillospiraceae bacterium
TTTTAGGTGGCTTTGGAAGATTATCAATATCAAAAGATATATTAAATTCATCTAACGAAACCGACTTTCTTTCTAAAAGGGCAAAAGCAATAGTTGTTGCACCAATTATTGAAATTCCAACTGTGATTAAATCTAGCAGCAATTCATAAATTTTAAAAGCTGCATTTCCACCATTTAAGCCAAAATTTAAAACCCCACCTACTGTAAGCCCGATAGCAACAGCTATTAAAATTATTTTTAATGCTAGTTTATATTTTATAAAATATTCTCCACTAATTAAAGCTGTTGATTTATCAGTATTATATTGAACGCCTAGCTCTTCTGGTGTTCCAAGCTCTGCTAAAACCACTCTGATATCTTTATCTGATGGCATTAAATCTTTGCATCTTTCTTCTAACATATCATTAATAATAGAGCGTATTTCTTTTAAAATATCTTCTCTTTGCTTATATGGAAGATATTTTGACACCGCATAGATATATTTTTCAATTAAATCATTATTATACATTTTTTATATCTCCTTTTAATATATTATTTATATTGTTTGAATAATTATCCCAATGAATCTTCATTTTTTCCAAAACCTCTTTACCCATATCAGTAATAATATAGTATTTTCTTGGTTTACTTTCGCCAACATCCCACTTACTCTCTAATAATCCTTGAGTTTCTAATCTTCTCATTAATGGATATAATGTGTTCCCTTCTATTGATACACCATTATCTTCTAAAGTTTTAACTAGTTTATATCCATAAGTAGGCTCATTTAATTGGCTTAATACTAAAATGGTTAAGCTACCACGCCTTAATTCTAAAATAAGCCCTGAAACTATTTCATTTGTTCCCATTATTAGACCTCCTTCGTTAATCATCATTTAACTGTTACTCACATTATACTGTATGACACACACTATTGTCAAGTATAAAATATTACAATAAAAAAATGTTAAGCTATAACAGCTTAACATTTTTATTTATCTTTTTTTCTTTTTTGATTTTTTTATATTTTCATAGTATGCTTTTTTCTTATCCTTATTGCTTAGAGTTGCGCTTTTTTCTTTATTTAATCTGTCAGATTTTCTTTTAAAATTATCTTCTTTTTTAGCATTTGTGTTTTTACGATTATTATCTATTCTCACATTAGATTTTTTTCTTAGATTTTCTTTTTGATTTCCAACAGCTTTTCCAACGTTATTAATATCAGCCATATCCAAAACAAAATCTATATTACCATTTAAAACATCAACTTTCGCCACAAACACATCTAATTCATCGCCAATAGCATATTTTCCTCCTGTAATTCCACAAGAAACTCTAAATCCTTCTTCTAAAACAGGATTTATCATGCCTAATTTTGAAATATGAACAAGCCCCTCAACAGTGTTTTCTAGCGAAACATAAACACCAAAATTAGTAACTGATGTTATTATTCCTTTAAATTTATCTCCGATAAATTTTTGCATATACTGAGCTTTATAAATATCATCTGCTCCTCTTTCGATTTGCATAGCAGTAACTTCACGCTCACTTGATTGAATAGCTGCTTTTTGCGAAAATTTCAAATGTCGCTTGTTGATTTTTTCAACTGAAAATCCTTTAATATAATCTGAAATAACTCTATGAATTGCTAAATCTGGATATCTTCTAATTGGGCTTGTGAAATGAGAATAATCAGATAATCCTAGCCCAAAATGCCCAATTGATTCAGCAGTGTAGTTTGCTTTTGATTGACATCTTAAAACACCCATATGAACAAATTTTTCTAGCTTTGTATCTCTTGCATTATCTAAAACTTTGCTTAGAGCAATTTGTAAACTTTGGCTCTTATCATCTATTCTAATTCCAAGCCTTGTTAGATTATCTTTTAATATTCCTAATTTTTCTTCACTTGGAGCTTCATGAGTTCTATATAAAAATGGAACTTGTTTATCTTTTGAAAATTTAGCTGCACAGCTATTGGCAAGTAGCATAAACTCTTCTATCATCATTTCTGATAATCCACGAGTGCGCTTTTTTATATCTATTGGATTTTTTTCTTCATCAAAAATAATATAAGCTTCATCGCTTTCTATTGCCATACTGCCTCTTTCTTTTCTTTTTTTATCTAGCAGTAGGTATAATTCTTTTAAATTATCAAATTCATTTGATAAAAATGCATACTTATTTTTAATTTCGTCGCTTGCAGTGTTATTATAAAAATCATTAATTTCAGAGTAAACTCCTTTAATTTTTGATTTTATAATTGATTTATAAAATTCATATTTTAAAATATTTCCATCATTATCTAAATGTATATCACAGCTTAAAGCAAATCTTAAAACATTAGGATTTAAAGAGCAAACATTATTAGAATAATCTTTTGGTAGCATAGGGATAACACTCTGACCAAAATAAATCGAAGTTCCCCTTTCAAAAGCAGATTTATCACATAAGCTATTAACTTTAACAAAATGGCTTACATCGGCAATATGAACACCTAGTATAAATCCATTTTCATCTTTTTTAATGCTTATAGCATCGTCTATATCTTTTGTGCTCGCACCATCGATTGTAAAAATATTTTCACTGCTTAAATCTTTTCTAACATCTCTTTGGCTTTCAATATCCATAGAGCTAGCTATTAAATGTGCTTCATCAATTTCTTCTTTAGTAAAATCAGTTAAAACTTTCTTTTGTGCTAAAAGTAGCTCAACTGATTTTTCACTATCATCAATAATACCAATAACTTTTTTTATATTTGCCGATAATGATCTATGCCCTTTGCCTCTGCCTTTTAGCGAAACAATGATAACATCTTCATTATTTAAGCGATGTTTTCCATTAATAGGAAGCATTAAAGTTGGGCTATCTTTTAGCTTTGCAAATAAGCCTTCTCTTGTTTTTTCTACGATTGCTGTTACGTTATCATTTTCTTTAATAAATTCTACAACTTCAGCTTCATGCTCTCTGCGAGATTTTATAGGTTTTATATAAACCTCATCTCCCACAACAGCACCCTTCATAAATTTTCCTGCAATAAAGAAATCGTTTTTATTATCTTCGACTCTTGCAAACCCAAAATTTTCCGTTAATTTAACTATTTTTGCTGCTAATAAATTTTTTGCTCTTTCATCTGTTTTTGATTTTGAGCTGTTTTTAACTCTTTCATTATTCAGATAAACTAACCCGTTTTTCTCTGTTAAATATCCGCCATTTAATAAGCTATCGATTGCAGCAAAAAACTTTTTATTTCCACTAAATTTACTTTTTAGCTGTTTAAAGCTTTTTGGCCCGTTTGATAATTCTTTTATAATTCTATCTTTAATTGGCATTGTTTTTTAATCCTTTCATAACTATTTTTTTAATAAAAAAAAGTTTAAGTTTGAAAATTTATATTAATATATTCTACTACTTATTAATACTATAATTATTTTCAAACTTTATATAGTAAAAAAGCCGCCACAAAGTGACGGCTTTCTGTATTACATAATCACACCTAAAATGTTAACTATCATTATTACTGCAAATAACAGACCAGCAGCCCATTTTGTAGCAACTACTGCTTTAGCAGTAACTGAACGTGATTGCATACTTTGATAATTCTCACTAGCACCAGAAAAAGCGCCCATACCACTTTGTTTTGATTCTTGTGATAACACTAATAACACAACAACTATACACACTACTACTAATACAGCACCAGCGATAATTTCATAAATACCCATCTATTTGTCCCACCCTTCGTGAACTAATTTTTTTATAACTACTTAATTTTAGCATA
>CAZVOQ010000184.1:0-3705 GCA_964628475.1 uncultured Oscillospiraceae bacterium
TGTGTATAATTCTTTTTGCCCTTCTAAATCCCAAACTGAAATATGGTCTGTATAGCTTATTATAGCTTTATTAGTATTAGTTATATCAATATTAAGTGGATATTCTGTGTGAGAAATTGTAAATTCTTCCATGTATTCATTAATGTTTATTATATAAATATCACTTAAAATATTTCCACCTTCACTATTTAACACAACACACATTAAATATTCGCCATTATCAGATATAACAGAGTAAACTGGATACCCTTTACTACAATTCCAAACAAACTGTTCTTCTAGTGAATAATCATACACAACAACCTGCCCTTTATAGCTATCACTTTCAGAAGTTATGGCTATTGTATTATCTTTTGAAATTGCTCCATGAGTGATTTTTTGCCCAACTTCTTGACTGAAAATCACTTCATTACTATGCAAAACTTTAAAGCTTGTTTGCTTTGGATTATATAATAATATCCTGCTTCCTGATGTGTCTATAATTGGATTTTGCATTGCATGATTATACTGCTGAACTTCGCTTGCCGTTGGCGAGTAAACATTTAATGAATCTTCGCTAACTATACATAAAGCGTTATCAGTTACTTCAATTTGAGTTGTTTTTGAAAATTCACCTTCTAGTGGCCATCCATCTCCAATAGAAAAATACACGCTAATATTACTTAAAAAATCGCCAAAATAGGCAAGTGACGCACCATAAATACCAGTTATATATAATATAACGCTAGAAAGAAGAAGCACTATAATCGCTCTTCTAGTTTTTTGCCTTCTAATTAGCGTTTTATTTTTTTGTGTTAGCTCTTTTCTAGTAAGCTTTGCATTTTCTTGCATTTTGATTTCCTTTAAATAATTTATTATTCATAAATAACATCTGTTAAAAACAATCCCTTTGCCGGCGCTGTTGTCCCTGCATTACTCCTGTTTTTACTATAAATAATTTTTTTAATATCTTCTACTTTTAATTTATTACATCCAACTTTTATTAAAGTTCCAACCATAATTCTAACCATATTATATAAATACCCATTTGCTAGAATTTTAAATTCAATCATATCTTCATTTTTTGTAACACTAGCTGAAAAAACCTCTCTTGTGCAATCAGTTATTGCTGATTTTTGCGACATAAACGAAGTGAAATCATATTCGCCTATAAATTCTTTAGCAGCCTTATCCATTAAATTGGCATCTAATTTATAAGGAACTTTAAAATAATATTTGCTATTAAACGCATCATCTATATGGCTATTTTTAATATAGTATGTGTATTCTTTTTTCTTAGCTGAGTATCTTGCATGAAATTCACCAAAAACTTCTTTTGCCTCCTTCACTCTTATATCTATCGGCAGATTTGCATTTAAAGAAAGGGGCAATTTTGATAATATTAATTCCTTTGTTGTTTCAAAGCTTATATAATAGCTTTTTGCATGAACTCCGGTGTCGGTTCTTGAACAGCCTTTTATATCAACTTTTTCATTTAAAATTTTTATTAGAGCATTTTGAAAAACTTCAAAAACACTCACTGCATTATTTTGAATTTGAAACCCATGATAATTTGTTCCATCAAATTCTATCTTTAACAATACTTTCAATTATATCACCCCTGCAAAGTAAAATCTTGTCGCAAAAATGAGTGCAAAGAATAAAACGCAAACTAGGCTGGTTAATATATCTTGTTTTGTAATTTTTAATTGCTTTAGTCTTGTTCTTCCCTCACCACCACTATAACATCTGCTTTCCATAGCAGTTGCAAGCTCATCAGCACGCCTAAACGCTGATATAAAAAGCGGGATTAATATTGGCACTAAAGCTTTAACTCTTTCTAAAAAAGTTCCAGAATCTAAAAGTGCACCCCTTGATTTTTGTGCATTTATAATTTTATCTGTTTCTTCAACTAATGTTGGAATAAATCTTAAAGCAATAGTCATCATCATAGCCATTTCATGCACTGGAAATCTTATAACTGATAAAGGCTTCATTAATCTTTCCATTGCATCAGTTAAATCAATAGGGCTGGTTGTATAAGTTAAAAGCGAAGTGCCTGAAATTAATAAAACAATTCTGCAAACCATAACTATACAAAAATAAACACCCTCTAAATAAATATTTATCTTCCAAAAGCTAAAAACAAGCACATCACCCGTTATAAAAAATAAATTTAAAACAACAGTGAAAACTATAAGTGGCAAAATAGGCTTCATACTTTTTAATAGCATTTTAACTGGAATTTTACTTAGTAAAAAAGCTATTAAAACAAATATTGCCGATAAAAATAATCCCATAAAATTTGTGGATAAAAACAAAACAACTATAAACGCTATAACTGCTAATATTTTTAATCGTGGATCTAATTTATGAACTGGGCTTTTGCCAGGAAAATGCTGGCCAATTGTTATATCACGTAGCATCGCCATTCTCCTTATTTTTATATTTTAAAAGAGTTTTTAAAGCATAGGGAATTGTGTACACATCTGTGTTTATATCTATTCCCATCTCTTTTAATTTTAAAAACACCTTTGTTATATCTGGAATTCCAAGCCCCATTTCATTTAATTTTTGAGCATCAGCAAATATATTTTCTGTTTTATCAAAATTATAAATTTTACCAGACTGCATAACTATAACTTCATCTGCATAGTTTGCTATATCTTCCATAGAATGCGAAACTAGTATAACAGTGCTTTTTGTTTTTAAATGATAATTTTTAATTTGGCTTAAAATCTGCTCTCTACCTTTTGGATCAAGGCCCGCACATGGCTCATCTAATACTAAAACCTTTGGTTTCATTGCAATAATTCCAGCAATGGCAACCCTTCTTTTTTGCCCACCTGATAATTCAAATGGAGATTTTAAAAGCATTTCATCATCTATAAAGCAAAATTCTGCTGCAAATTTTACTCTTTCATCTATTTCCTCTTCAGATAGCCCCATATTCTTTGGACCAAAGGCAATATCTTTATAGCATGTTTCTTCAAAGAGTTGATATTCAGGATACTGAAATACTAATCCTACTTCAAAGCGAACATCTCTAATATTATTGTAATCTTTCCACATATCTTTTCCATTTAGATAAATATTTCCTTCTTGAGGCTTATTTAATCCATTAAAATGGCTGATTAACGTGGATTTTCCACAGCCTGTGTGCCCTATTATTCCAACGAAACTTCCCTCATTTATTTCAAGGTTAATATCATCTATAGCCACAGACTCACTTGGCATACCTTTATTATATGTGTAGGAAAGATTACTAATTTTTAAAACTGACAATTTATTTCTCCTTTAAAAATTCGTATAACTGCTGTGCTGCTTCATCTATCGAGATAGCTTTTGTTGATAAATTAAAGCCTTCTTTTGATAATTCATGTGCAATTTCGCTCGTTTGAGGAACATCAAGAGATAAGCTTTTAATCCATTCAACCTTTGAAAAAATTTCTTTTGGATTATTATCTGCTAAAATTTTTCCTTCATTCATAACGATAACTCTATCAGCCTGTGCTGCTTCATCCATATAGTGAGTTATTAAAATCACTGTTATATTAAATTCTTCATTTAGATATTTAATTGTTTTTAAAACTTTTCTTCTTCCCTCAGGATCTAGCATAGCAGTTGGCTCATCTAAAACAATATAATCTGGGCGCATAGCAATTATTCCCGCAATAGCAACCCTTTGTTTTTGTCCGCCTGAAAGCTGATGTGGTGCTTTATCTT
>CAZVOQ010000185.1:0-3692 GCA_964628475.1 uncultured Oscillospiraceae bacterium
TGGGCCACCTGCATATATTAAAGGATAAGACATATCTCTATCTTTTGCTCTAAAAGGAATATCTGATAAATCAAGCATCGCTAAAATATTTGTGTATGATAATTCATATTGTAAAGTAAAGCCTAATATATCAAAATCACGTAAAGGTGTTTTGCTTTCTAAAGAGTATAGCGGAATATTATTTTCTCGCATTTTATCTAGCATATCTATCCAAGGAGTAAATGCTCTTTCACACCAAATATTATCTTGTTTATTTAAAACATCATAAATTACCTTAAGTCCTAAATGCGACATGCCTATTTCATATGTATCAGGAAAACAAAACGCAAAATGCACATCTATATCTTCCTTTTTTTTCATAACGCAACCTTGTTCGCCACCAGTGTATCTAGCTGGCTTTTGTACACTTAGCAAAACTTCTTGCAGTTTATTATCTATCATCTATCTATTTCCTTTCTCAATAAGTTTAGACTCATACTAAACCAACTTATACTATACCACAAAAAAACCTGATTATCAATCAGGTTTTTTTAATATTTTTAAAATAATATATAATAAATATAATTAACGCATATATTGTTTTTGTTTTATCACTTGTAAAGTGTAAAGCCAATAATATCAAAATCACAATGCTTATTATATTTAATGTTTTTGAATATTTCCCATAGTTTATAAAAAGTATGTCTAAGATTCTTCCCCCATCGAGATATTCAATTGGAAGTAAATTTAAAAGTCCTAGAATTAAATTCACGTATGAAAAAACAAATACATTAATCGTAAATTTATAATTTAGATTTATAATGCCAAATATTGCTATAATTAAATTTGTTATAGGAGCAAAAGCTATAATAATTAGGTTTTTATTTTGATTTATTTTATTGTTTTTTAAGCAAACTCCATATAAAGAAAATTTTAATTTTGGAAATTCTTTATATAAAAAAATATATAATATTATATGTATACTTTCATGTATTAAACTAGCTACAATACAAAATAAAAACACATTAAATCTATCAAATAAGAGTAAAAAGAAAATTACTACACAAAAAAGTAAATTGAAATTTTTCATTTAACTTAAAGCATATATAGGATTATATCTAATATCATTTATCCTAACTTCAAAATGTAAATGCGGGCCAGTTGTCATTCCTGTATCGCCTACAGTTGCTATAACTTGCCCAGCTAAAACTTTATCTCCCGTTTTTACAAGCATAAACTGCGTGTGACCATACATTAATGATATTTCCTCATCTGTTTTTATAACAATATAGTTTCCAGCAACTCTATTAAATTCTGCTGTTACAACAACTCCGCTAGCAGCAGCTTTTATAAAAGAGCCTTTTGGAGCTGCTATATCAAGACCAGTATGAAAATCACTATCAGATGAGCCGAATGGATCAGACCTTGAGCCAAAACTTGATGAAATATATCCTTCTAATGGATTTATTAATTCAAAACCTAAGTCATATTCTTTATTACTTGAATTACTAGGAGTACCACTGCCCTTTGCAAAAACTTCTTCATAAGCAATATTTAATTTTTCAAATGCATTTTTTATTTCTTCTTGCATTCTATCTAAAAAAACATTATATGAAAAATTGCTTTCTAATATAGTTTCTTTTTCAAAAAAATCTTGATAGTTAGCTTTTACATACTCAAATGTATTTGAATTGCCTTGTCTAAAATAAAACGAAAAAGCAACTATTAAAAAAGCTAAAATAATCTGCACATAAAAATAAGTATCACTACTTTCTTTATCTTTTTCATATTCATTTTTATAATTATTAATAATATCTTTATATTCTTCTTTTAAATCTGCTTTTATTTCTTTAACATCTAAATTATTTTCCACTTTTGTTTCAATCATAAAATATAAATTCCTTTCATAATCTATCCATTTATAAATTTTATGAAAAACAGTTAAATAATATTACTTAAAACAAAAATGAGACTTTTTTAATAAAGCCTCATTTTATAAATTATTTTAAATATTCAATTATAGCTCCAGCAGCCTTTGTTCCAGCTCCCATAGCTTCGATAACAGTTGCAGCACCTGTTACAGCATCGCCACCAGCCCAGATATTTTCTTTTGATGTTCTCATATTTTCATCAACAGCAAATCCGCCACGTTTAGTTAATTCAAGTTCTGGTAAACTCGATTTTAATATAGGGTTTGGATTTGTTCCAATAGCTATAATTACACAGTCAGCATCTAAAAGATATTCGCTACCTTCAATTGCCTTTACGGAAGCTCTTTGTCCGTCTGTTGCTGGAATTAAATCCATTTTAATTAATTTCACTTTACTAACTCTGCCTTTTTCATCTGCAAAAATCTCAACAGGATTATTTAAAGTTAAAAATTCAATCCCCTCTTCCTGTGCATGGTGAATTTCTTCTAGCCTTGCTGGCATTTCTTTTTCACTTCTTCTATAAACTATGCTAACCTTGCTACCATTTCTCTTTGCAACTCTTGCTGCATCCATAGCAACATTACCACCACCCACAACAACAACATGGTTATATTTGATATTTGGTGTATCACTTTCCTCTTTGTATGCTTCCATTAAATTAAATCTAGTTAGATATTCATTAGCAGAAAGAACGTTTGCAAAGTTTTCGCCTTTAATGCCCATAAATGAAGGAAGACCAGCGCCACTTCCGATAAAGAAAGCCGAAAAACCATCTTCTTCTAATTGACTAACTGTAATTGTTTTACCAACAATTGTATCTGTATTTATTTTAACACCTAACTCTTTTAAATTATCTATTTCATAATTAACTATTTCTTTAGGCAGTCTAAATTCTGGAATACCATACATTAAAACTCCACCAGCTTTATGAAGTGATTCAAATATTTCCACTTCAACTCCATTTTTAGCTAATATTCCAGCACAAGATAACCCTGCTGGGCCTGCGCCTATAACAGCAACCTTTTTATTGATTTTTTCATTTACATCCGATGATTTTATATTATTCTCTCTTGCCCAATCTGCACAAAACATTTCAAGACGTCCAATAGCAACACTTTCACCTTTTTTTGCTCTAACACAATTTTTTTCACATTGGTTTTCTTGAGGACACACCCTACCACAAACAGCTGGCAGAGCATTTTGAGTTTTAATTGAATCAAAAGCTGATTTAATATCACTAGCTTTTATATGATTTATAAAAGCTGGGATGTCTATATTTATAGGACATCCATTAACGCAAGGTTTATGTTTGCAATCAATACATCTATTTGCTTCATTAACAGCCATTTCTAGCGTGTATCCAAGGCTTACTTCATTAAAATTTGCATTTCTAATATTAGCATCTTGCACTGGCATAGGAGTTTTTGTTTCTTGCTTATTATACATATTCTATTTTCCTCCCGTAAGTCTACAAGTATGCTCATTTTCTTGCTCTTTATATGTTGCGTTTCTAATCATTAATTCTTCAAAGTTCACCTTATGTCCATCAAAATCTGGGCCATCAACACAAGCAAATTTAATTTGATTATCAACAGTTACTCTACAGCCACCACACATCCCTGTTCCATCTATCATAATAGGATTTAAGCTAACAATTGTTTTTACATCATATTTTTTTGTAACACTACAAACTGCTTTCATCATCATAACAGGGCCAATAGCAATAACTAAATCATATTTTTTGCCATTAATTATATTTTCTTCTAAAGCATTAGTAACAAA
>CAZVOQ010000186.1:0-3691 GCA_964628475.1 uncultured Oscillospiraceae bacterium
CCATTGTTGCTGAGAATTTTAAATCCATGATATCTTTAAACTGCGCCACTAAAACATCGTTTATAGTTATCCCTAAAACAGTTGGCATTAATTTCTTTTGATTTCTTTCAACATAGCCTCTGTCGATTATCGTATGGATAGTTGGCGCATATGTTGATGGACGGCCTATACCGTTTTCTTCCATCGCTTTAATTAAGCTTGCCTCTGTGTATTCTGCTGGTGGCTGTGTGAATTTTTGCATCGCTTCAATTTCTTTAAGCTTTAATTTTGTGTCTTTTTCTAAATCTGGAAGTGCTGTTTCTTTTTCTTTTTTCTCATCTTCGCTTTCTTCATATAAAGCAGTGAATCCATCAAATAAAACAGTGTAACCAGATGCTTTAAATAAATGTTCGCCAGCTGTTAAATCAACGCTAACTGTTTGCTGAATGCAATCAGCCATTTGGCTAGCTGTGAATCTTTCCCAAATAAGTTTATACAACTTTGCAACATCTCCACTTAGTGAATTATATGCTTTTTCAGGAGTTATCCTAACATTTGTTGGTCTTATAGCCTCGTGGGCATCTTGCGCATTGTTTTTAGTTTTATAGGCTCTTTTTTGAGTAGGGATGTATTTTTCTCCATACTTATCAATGATATATTGCTTTGCTTCGTGTGCAGCTTCATCGCTAATTCTTAAAGAGTCGGTTCTCATATAAGTTATTAACCCTAGAGTTCCAAGCCCTTGAATATCAACACCCTCATACAAAGTTTGAGCAGCTCTCATTGTTCTTAGGGCAGTAAAGCCTAGCCTTCTTGATGCTTCTTGTTGTAAAGAAGAAGTTATAAAAGGAGGCGCTGGCGCTTTTTTTCTTTCCCCTGTTGATATTTTTGTTATATCAAATCCTGCTTTTTCGCTCTCATCTTTTATTTTATTTGCCCACTCACCATTTGTAACTGTTTCTTTTTTGCCATTAGTTGAATGGTATTTTGCTTTTATTTTTTTAGCTTGTCCCTGTGCTAAAAGTAGGGCTTCGATGTTCCAGTATTCTTCTGGGATAAATTTTTCTATTTCTTTGTGTCTGTCCACTATTAATTTAACAGCAACAGATTGAACACGCCCTGCTGAAAGCCCACCTTTTATTTTCTCCCATAAAAACGGAGAAATTTTATAGCCCACTATTCTATCAAGAAGTCGTCTAGCTTGCTGTGCATTTATTAAATCAATATTTAAAGTTCTTTTATTGTTCATACCATCGGTGATACCTTTTTTAGTTATCTCACCGAACGTTACTCTATTTTGCTTTTCAATATCTAATTTTAAAATATGTGCTAAATGCCAAGAAATAGCCTCGCCCTCTCTATCCGGGTCGGTTGCAAGAAATACTTCTTCGCTATGGCTAGCTAGCGTTTTTAATTCTTTAATAAGCTTTGTTTTCCCTGGGATATTTATATATCTTGGCTTAAAATTATTATTTACATCTATTCCAATTTGTCCTTTTGGTAGATCTCTTATATGCCCCATTGAAGCGATAACTTCATAATCTTCGCCTAAATATTTTTTTATTGTTTTCGCTTTTGCCGGCGATTCCACTATAACTAATTTTGACATATCTTTTCCCTTTCCTTATTGTTTATTAATCTCACTTAATAAATCTTTATTCTCTTAATCTATTTTTTTCTTAGTTTAAGTTTTATAATACACTCCAAAACTCTGCTGTTTTATAAGATTATCCATTTCAAGTTTTGTTAGCATAGCTTTTAAAACTGGCATTGGAATTTTTAAATTTTGAAATAATTGATTTGCAGTAGCTGTTGTATTTCCTATTTCATTTAATATTTTTATTTCATGCTCGGATAGATTTAAAATTTCTATATCTTCTTTTTTACCATCTTCTTTTTTAATATCTAAAACTTGCAAAACATTCTTTGCTTTAATTGTGCACTTAACTATTCCCTCGCTTAATAAATGATTATTAAATTCCATCATCTCATTAAAAACCGAGCCTGGAACAGCAAAAACTTCTTTGCTTAAATCGATTGCAAAATTAATCGTTGTAGCAGTTCCGCTTGGGATTTTTGCTTGAATTAAAACTAATGCTTTTCCAATTGCTGCTATTAATCTATTTCTTTGAACAAAAATATATTTATTATCGATTATATTTTGAGTTGCCGCTACTTCTGAAATAACAAGCCCTGTTTTTGCTATATCTTCTTGAAGATTTTTATTAGGCTTTGGATAATATTCATTTAAAGGAAGCCCCACCACAGCAATAACTTTTCCATTATTTTCAAGTGCTGATTTTTGAGAAAGACTATCAATGCCTTGCGCAAGCCCACTTAAAATAACTGCTCCATTTTGCGCAAGTTCTTTTGCTATTTCTTCCGAAAGCTTTATTCCGTTTCTATCTGGTTTTCTTGTGCCAATTAAGCCCACTATGTTTTTATGTTTTAATAAATTAATGTCACCTTTATAAAAAATCACTAAAGGCATATCTATTAATTCTTTTAAAGAGTCAGGATATGTTTCATCTTTAAAATTTATGCTTTTAATATTATTTTCGTTATGAATTTTTAAAATGTTTTGTGCATGGTTTAGATTTATGTTTTTTAAGTTTTTTAGTTGATTTTGTGTAAAGACGTTATATTTTTCTAAATTTTCTCTATTTTCAAAAATTTCCTTTGGCGTTAAATCAATTTTAATAATATCTTGAGCATTTTTAAGCGCAACTCCAAGACATATAAAAAGCCAAATATTATAAACTTCCATCTACTTAAACTCCCACATTAACACTGCAGCACTCACTGCGGCATTTAAAGATTCGATATCTTTTTCCATTTCTATTTTAACTTTTAATTTTGCATTATCCAAGATTTCATTTGATAATCCATTACCTTCATTACCTATAAATAATGCTATTTTCCCCTGTGTTTTAACTTCTTTTAAATTTTTTGCATCCAAAAGGCAAGCGGCAATAGTTGTAAAAGAGTTTTTATTTAAATCTTTTATAAGATTTAAATAATCTGAAATTTTATAAACATTGAGTTTTGCACTCGCCGTCATGCTACTTCTTAAAACTTTTGAAGAATATATATCAGCTGTTTTACTGCTGATAATAACATCTTTATATCCAAAAGCTAATGCTGTTCTCATTATAGCGCCAACATTTTGTGGATCTTGCAAATCTTCTAAAATCAGTAGTTTTTCTTTTGAAAAAATATCATTTGTGTTTTCTTTTTTCATTTTAAAAACAGCGTAATGCGATTGCGAAGATTTATCAACGCTTAATTTTTCTTCAACTTCATTTGTTACAACAAATGTTCTATCCTCTAAAATATTTCCTTGTAGTTTTTCATATTCATCAAGGGATAAAAATAAATATTTAATTTCAAATCCAAATTCGATTAAGTCATTCACAACTTTTTTTGAAGACGCAAAAAACATTCCTTCTTCATTTCTAAATGAAGTGCTTTTTGATAATTTAACTGCATATTTAATTTTAGGATTATCTCTGCTTTTTATAACTTCCATTTACTTTTTTTAAACAATCTTAGCAATATTTTTAAATGTCATTTAAACACATTCCTAAAATCATTTTCTCCTTATTAATAAGTATTATGTACAATATATAGGCGCTAAATTCTTTAAATAATATAAATAATTTAGCGATTTTCTATTGATTTTTTTGCTCTTAAATACAAATACACGCCCTAA
>CAZVOQ010000187.1:0-3674 GCA_964628475.1 uncultured Oscillospiraceae bacterium
CCAGTAGGTCAGGGGTTCGAGTCCCTTCAAGCGCACCAGTAAAATAAGAATTGTCTTTATGACAATTCTTATTTTATTTTTATGAAAAACAAGGGACTCGAACCCTGAGAGGGTGAGAGTCGTTAAAAAAACAGTGTAGTACACTGTTTTTAGACTCGAAGTGTGAGCTATTTATAGCGAGCACATGAGCGTAGCGATGTCCCTTGGGGCGCACCAATAAATAAGTTCGTATCTTAAGGATACGGACTTTTTTATTTCGTAAGCTTCGGACGAGAAAAAGAGAGTCCCTTGGGGCACACCAGTAAAATAAGAATTGTCTTTATGACAATTCTTATTTTATTTTTATGGAAAACAAGGGACTCGAAGTGTGAGCTATTTATAGCGAGCACATGAGCGTAGCGATGTCCCTTGGGGCGCACCAGTAAATAAGTTCGTATCTTAGAATACGGACTTTTTTATTTCGTAAGCTTTAGGCGAGAACAGCACTTCACCTACTTCTTTTCATTTCTTGCATTCACTTTACTATTAATATATAATATAGATATAATCTAAAATTTTATTTACACACCCTAAATCTTGCAGGCAGTTTGTTATTTAGTAAACACTGAAAATTACTTATTCATATTATATTCGATAATACAAACTTTAGTTTGGCTTTTTTTAAAGATATAGCCGAAACATTACTTTTCAATGTAAAAAAACTAAAATAAAAAAATCATTTATATAATAGAAAGGTGATATTGCTATGAAAAAGAAAATAATTGTTGGCTCATTAATAATTTTACTGCTAGGTTTTTTAGGCTTTTTCTACTCAGTTGGATACATTCCTATAATCGGAAATATAATTGCCACAGAAAAAATCAATGCTTATGCACAAGAAGTTTATAAGAATGAGCAAGCCATTGATGTAGGTTTTGATTTTTATAATATGGGTAATTATAATTCTAGTGGATACTCATATATTTTAAATAGCAATCGTTTAATTGATAGCAAGCTTTATGAAAACGCTGGAAAAGAAACTCCTTATAAGCAAGATTATCAAAAAATTATACAAAACTTTGATGATGGTATTAGCTTTGAAGACTATCATATTAGTTGTACAATCGATGCAGATGATTATTCTAATAAATACTACAAATTAGTTGTATATAAAATGAGTAATGATAATATTTTAAGCAACAGTGAAAGCTTAATAAAGCCTGCTGAAATAGTTATGCAGTTTATTGAATCTATGGAAATAAAATATAATTTCACTAGTGTTAATATATTATATAGCGATAACAATGGAGATAAACAAATTCTAGTTAATGGCGATATTCCAATTTCTAAAGAAATACTTATAGATAATACAAAAGATATAAAATAATAAAGAAAATCCCTATAAAAAATAAGCTGACACCTAAAAATGTCAGCTTATTTTTTTATTTAAAGTATAGCCACTATTTTATTTATGTTTTTCGTTTAGTTTTCTTAATAATTTTAATAATTCTTCCTGCTCGTCATCTGATAAAACATCGAAAAAATCTTTTGAGAGTTGCTTTTGAATATTATAATTATTTTCAACTAATTCTCTGCCTTTTTGAGTTATCGTAACAATTAAATTTCTTTTATCTTTTTCATCTCTCTCTCTTTTTAAAAACCCTTCATTTTCTAATTTAGTAGTAACGGTGCTTATTGAAGATGCTTTTACGCAAAATTCTTCTTGCAAGGTTTTTTGGCTAACTGATTCATATTCATTTATAGTAGCTAAAAATCGTAGTTGGCCTGGTGAGATAGTTATATTAATATTATTAGATTTATTTTTTAAATGGCCATATAGGCTATAAAAATTCCCGTATAGCTTTTCACTAGTTAAAAATTTCATTGTGCATCCCTTTCGTTTTCACTAGGCTTTGGCATTTCCTTTTTTAATCTATTTAGATCTTTTAATATTGTTATAGTAACTAATGTGGCTATAATTGCTGTGCCTATATCTGTTAATGGCGAAACAATTTGAATGCCTCTTGCTCCAAGTAATACAGGCAGAGTTAATAGTAAAGGAATATAGCAAAGCCCTTGTTTTGAAATGGCAATAATTGTTGCGCGAAAAGCATATCCTATTGATTGAGATAATTGATTTGTAACTATAACCCAAGCTTGTAAAGGCAGAGTTAGGCAGTTTACCGTTAGCATATATGATGCAAATTCTATAACTTCTGCATCGCCTGCTCTAAAAAATCCAACTATATTTTCGGCAAAAAAGAATACTAGCACACCCAAAACAGTTAGTATTGCCATTGACACTTTAACCGAAAACCAAAACGCCTCTAGCACTCTATCATATCTTTTCGCCCCATAGTTAAACCCTGAAACTGGCTGAAATCCTTGCCCGTAGCCCATAACAGCTGAATATATAAACATCATTACTCTATTAACAATCCCCGCTGAGGCTATAACAACATCTCCGTATGGATTTGCAATAGTGTTTAGTAAAATTGAGGATATACTAGCTAAGCCTTGACGCCCAAATGTTGGCGCGCCACCTTTTGCAATTTGGGAATATATCTCCAGTTTTGGAGTGAATTTTTTAAATTCGATGGTAATAGTATTCCCTCTAACATTGCATTGATATAGTAAAATACAAAAACTAACAAACTGGCTTAATCCAGTGGCAATAGCAGCCCCTGCTATTCCTAGCGCTGGAACAGGGCCAAAACCAAATATAAATATTGGATCTAAAATTATATTCAAAACTCCACCAACAGTTAGCCCTACCATTGAATAAAAGGCGTTGCCTTGCGCTCTTAAAACATTATTCATAACAAAACTTGCCATCATAAATGGAGTTGCAAGCAGGATATATCTTGCATAATCCATAGCGTATGGGGCGATAGTTTCAGTTGCACCTAGAAAATAAACTAGTGTTTCTAAATTTAATAGGCCTATTGTAGAAATAATAACGCCTAAAATTATCGTTGTAAAAAAGCCCGTTGATAAAGTTTTTTCTGCTGCTTGTCTATCTTTTCTTCCAAGAGCCCTTGAAATATAGTTTCCGCTGCCCACGCCCATTGTAAAGCCTATCGTTTGAATTAATGCCATGAGCGAGAATATAATGCTAACTGCCCCTGATGCACTTCTGCCAAGCTGTCCAACAAAATATGTGTCTGCCATATTGTAAATTGAAGAAATAAGCATACTAATAATAGTTGGGATAGCGATAGTTGGGATTAATTTTGCTATTGGTGTTTCTATCATTTGCTTATATCTGGCTTCGTATTTTTGATTTTCATCCATTAATTTTTTTCTCCTTTTACTATTTATATTACTTTTAACATTTACATTGATTATATACATTAAATTAATTAGTCACCTAATTATTAGTCACCTAATAATTAGTCACCTAATCATTAGTTACCTAACTATTCTACAACTTTTTAATTAAAAAATCAATCTTTATTTTACATAATTTTTACAATTATAATAATTATTAAAAAATTATTTCTTGACAAATAATATGTTGCACTATATACTTAATACAGCATGCTACAACAATGGTTGTAGTTTTATTTTAAATCATACCGACCGCTCGGTCGGAAAATAAAAGTAAAGGGATTAGTAATTAAAATGATTAAGTATTCAGTTAAAAAACCGCTAACAGTTTTAGTTAGTGTTATATTAGTTTTAGTATTAGGTGT
>CAZVOQ010000188.1:0-3596 GCA_964628475.1 uncultured Oscillospiraceae bacterium
CCAAAATAGTTTTGGAATTGGCTTATCTATAGCACAAACAATTACTCATAATCATAAAGGCAGTATAACAGCTAAGAGTGATGATGGAGAAAATATTGTATTTACAGTTACTTTATAAACGAAAGGAATGATTTTATAAATGCAAAATAGCTTTTTTGAAGAATATTATGAAGATTTTAAGTTACTTGAATATAATTCAGTGAAAAATTTAGAAGAAATCTCAAAAGAAAAAAATGGTATTATTGAGCATATATACTCAAGAATTAAAACAGAAGAAAGCACAAAAGAAAAACTTGTAAGATATGGATTTGAAGTTAGCAAAGAATCTAGCATAACTAATATTTACGATGTTGTGGGATTAAGAGTTATCTGTCAATTTATTGATGATATTTTTATCCTAGTTGAAAAAATAAAAAACAGCGAATATTTTGATGTTTTTCAAGTTAAAGACTATATTAATAATCCAAAAGAAAATGGGTATAGAAGTCTTCATCTTTTAGCTAATGTTAAAGTTAATGATAAAACAATGCCAATTGAAATTCAAATAAGAACAATTTCTCAAGATTCATGGGCTTCATTAGAACATAAATTAAAATACAAAAAAGATATAAAGAATAAAAATATTATAGTTAAAGAATTAAAAAGGTGTGCAGATGAATTAGCCTCAACTGATATTAATATGCAAACTATTAAAGATTTAATATATTCGGATTTCAATTAAAATAAAAACTGCAACTATTAAATGAAATAGTTGCAGTTTTTTTAGATAAAAAAATAAGCCTATAAGATAGGCTTAGATTTCTAAAACTTGATTTAGATTATATAGCTCTTGTTACCTTGCCAGAGCGTAGACATCTGGTGCAAGCGTGAACATAGCGTGGAGAACCATCCACGATAGCTTTAACTCTTTTCACGTTTGGTTTCCAAGTTCTATTTGAGCGTCTGTGTGAGTGGGAAACTTTAATTCCGAAAGCAACGCTCTTATTACAACAATCACATTTTGCCATTCTGTGCACCTCCTAAAATTTACTAATTAATAATAAATATGAAGTTTTAAAATCAAACTAACATATTTTTAATTGCTAAAATAGTTTATCATAAAATAAAAGAATTTGCAAGTGTTATTTTGATAATTTTTTAAAAACTAACATATTTTTCTTATATAATAATAAAAAAGGTAGTTTTTATCATTAATTTGCTTGAAAAAATAACCAAAAACCTATATAATAGATTGGATACAAGTAAATAACATAATAATAGTTTATATTAAAATTAAATATATTAATTAGGTGTGCTGGGATTTTTATATAGAATAAAAAAATAAAAAACATTTTTGAAAGGGATAGTATCATTATGAATTTAGATATTTACACAATTGCTTTAAGGGCAGTTGTTTTGATTTTAACAATACCAGTGCATGAGGCAGCTCACGCTTGGGCAGCTTATAAAATGGGAGATAGCACAGCGAAATACCAAGGCAGGCTAACATTAGATCCTATGAAACATTTTGATTTAATGGGAAGTGTTTCTTTGGTGCTTTTAGGAATAGGCTGGGCAAAGCCAGTGCCAGTTAATCCAAACAATTTTAGCAATAGAAAAAAAGGTATGGCGCTTTCAGCGGCAGCAGGGCCGATTTCAAATTTAATATTAGCTTTTTTCTCATTAATGATATATAAAGTATTAGTAGTTGCTAATTTTGCAAATCCTTATAATTCGTTTTTACCAATATTAGTTGATTTATCAATTTATATGACAAGTATAAATATTACACTAGCAATATTTAATTTAATGCCATTTCCGCCTTTTGATGGTTCAAGGATTTTAGGATATTTTTTGCCTGATAAATTATATTGGAAATTTATGCAAAATGAAAGAACTATATTTTATGTAGTTTTAGCATTAGTGTGGCTAGGCGTTTTTGATACACCGCTAGCATTTTTTACTGGCAGTGTGATAGATTTATTTGATAGTGCAACATTTTTTATTGAGGATATAGCAAAATCTATATTTTTATAAAAGTATAATAAGAAAGGATTTTAATCTGAGTGAAACAACTTAATTTTAAAATAGAAGATTTTGAAGGCCCACTTGATTTATTACTAGTTTTGATTTCTAAAAATAAGATGAACATCTTAGATATTGAAATTCTAACTATTGTATCTCAGTATTTAGTGGTGATAAATCAGGCAAGAGAAAAAGATTTAGATGTAGCGAGCGATTTTATAGATATGGCTGCAAGACTTATTTATTTAAAATCTGTTTATCTGCTTCCAAAAAATGAGGAAGGCGAAAAACTAAAACAAGAATTGCAAGGGCAATTAATTGAATATTCTCAAGCAAAAAAAGCTAGCGAAATGTTAAGAGAAAAATTTGTTGGAGATAGCTTGTTTGTTAGAGAAATGCAGGAAATAGAAGTTGATTTAACTTATGATAATATTCATCCTGTAAGTGATTTAATTAATGCTTATAAGCAGCTTTCAGATAGAGCACTCAGTAAAGCACCACCTAAGGCAGAAAAATTTGAAACTATTGTAACTGCGCCTATCGTATCAGTGCAATCGAAAATTTTTTCGCTTTTAAAAAACTTAATGAGAAAAAATATTAGCAATATAAAAACAGCATTTCTTCAAAGCAAAACTAGAAGTGAAGCAGTTGCAACTTTTTTAGCGATATTAGAGCTTTTAAGAGCTCAAAGAGTTAATATAGATGATAATGGTGAACTTGTTTTAAAATCAAAAACAAAGAGGTAGATAAAATAAATGGTAGTTAAACAAAATTTAAAAATGGCAGAAGCTATTATTTTTGCAAGTGGAGATGGAATTTCACAAGCAAGATTAAAAGAGACTTTAGATGTTGATAATAAACAAATGCAATATATAATTGATTCTATAAAAGAAAAGTATAATTCTAATCAAAGTGGAATTGTGTTTATGCAAAATAGCGAGAATTTATTTTTTACAACAAATATTGAAGCACAAGATTTAATAAGAGAAGCTTTAAGCGTGAAAAAAAATACAACGCTTACAAATGCAGCAATGGAAACATTAGCTATTATAGCGTACAATCAGCCTGTTTCAAGGGCATTTGTAGAGCAAGTTAGGGGTGTTGACTCAACTTCAAGTATTAACACTCTAGTAGCAAGAAACTTAGTTGAAGAAGCTGGTAGACTAGATATACCAGGCAGACCAATTAGCTATAAAACAACTCCAGTGTTTTTAAGAAGTTTTTCTCTTGAAAGCCTTTCGGATTTACCTAAAATTAAATCATCAAATAATGCTGTGCAAATGACAACGGATGATTTAAAAATAGAAGGAATGGAAGATGAGTATAATTCTTAATATTTTATTATGGATTTTAATTTTAGTGTTAGTTTTATTAATACTAGTTTTATATGTTTTACTTTCTAAAAGAAGTTTTTTTATTGAATACACAAAACTTGAAGGGCTTATCATTAAAGTTAATATATTATTTTTTAAAATAAATATTTATAAATCTTTAAAAAACAAAGAAAAAGACATAAAAAAAGAAAAGCCAAACAAGACTGTAATTAAAAAAGAAGATGTAATTGAAAAAGAAGATGTAGTTAAAAAAGAAGA
>CAZVOQ010000189.1:0-3560 GCA_964628475.1 uncultured Oscillospiraceae bacterium
TCTGACCGAAACCCCTCTTTATCAGAATTAAATATAACCCTATGCAAATTAAGCAGTTCATCAATATTAATAGTTAATTCATCGCTTTGAATACCATGAAACGCATTATAAATATAACCTAAATTGTGACTGCTTTCAGAAATAACTTCATGTAAAATAAGTTTAAACTTATCTAAACAAGCTGAAATAGCTCCCGTAGGGGGCGTTGCCACATCATTTATGATGTGTATTATGAGGGTTTGGGAGAGCTTCCCAACAAGTAAAAGCACGGGTAGTATATACCTGTGCATTGCTTGCTAAGGATGTTGGTAGATAAAAATATCATTTCTGCTCTAACAGATTATTATTTGTGCTTTGAATTGCCTTTGACGATATTTTATCCATAAGTTCATTGTTCCAATTCCTTATAATATTAGCTTCGGTGATGTATTGTAAAGATTTCATTATTCTTGATGGCTCATACATACTGGTATCAAAAACATATCTTGAAAGCTCAACATCAATACTGTCGCTCATTTTACTCAAAGAGAGCGTAGAACTACTCGTTTTTAAGGCTTTTATATAACTATCATATAGGGCTTTATTATTTTCCTTCAGCAGTGATTTAACTGACCGATATACCTTTTTATGAACAATATCCGTTGCATAGTACGGGGTTATTGTTCCGTCAATAGGGTTCAGATAAATATGATTATAAAAATCAATGTCCACGATGCAGCCATGAATATTACCATCTCCACCTATTTTCTTTACTTCGTTTGAAAGTTGCTTTAGAGCCAAATTATATCCAGACAACATAACTTTAATGGCATTAGAGTAAATATCTAATTTATCAAAATAATACTCTAAAGGATATTCAGCTTTTTTAATTGCTCCACCTTTTAGCAAATATAATCTACCGCTTTCTTCATAGAAAAAACAATAATTGTTTTGTTTTTTCAACATATGTATGATGCCTGTTGCTCTGTTGCAGGTACTTAGTATTTTCATACCTCGGTTAAATTCATTATACTGCTCTCTTTTTATTACATACATTCCGTCTTGATAATGCCTAAAGACATCATATATTCCGGCAAGGTTAAATGATTTCAATCCGAAGCTTGTGCTTTTATATCCAATTTGATTATCTGCATAAACAGTTTTAGTGTCATCAATGGTGTATTCATTTTTGTGTGTATGTCCACTTACATAAATCCAATTAGGGTTAAAACTATCATTAGACCAATTAGATTTAGGGGTGTGTGAAAACACAATCACTTTTTCTTGTGGTATTACTTGTTTTAGTTTAGTATAAAGAGTTTCAAATCTCTGTGTTTCCATTAAATCATCTTCCAAAGTTGTGACTTTATTTCTATACAACCCATTCAATGCATTGAATTCAGCACTGTATCCTGAAAATCCTAAGCCACCTATAATTATAAATGGAGATTTCAAAGCTACTTCTTTTAGCCGATTTTCGGAAATTCCTAAAATTTGTTCTTCACTGGATATTCTTACTCGACCCTCGTCCAAAACGAGTAATTGGTTGTGCAAGAATTTTATCCGCAAACCATCAAATAAATCTCTGTACTTCTCAATCGTTTCTTGTACGCTATCATTGCTGTATATTAAATCACTTCCATTTGGAGAAGGTGTTGCATCCCATAGTTCATGATTGCCTAAAACAACAATTATATTAAAAGAGCGCCACCTTTTGGCTAACTCAGTATAAAAAATTCTTGAAATATTAAAATTGAAAGATATATCACCACCGATTAACAAATAATCATTGTATGAACTATCTTTAGCTGTGTTAATCATGGTGTCGATAATATCTTTAATATACTTTGTAATTTCCGTTTCAGTTGCATACATACTGAACTTAGAAGCAATCTTGTGCATTAAATGCAAGTCGCTTACATAATAAAACTTGATGTCATCATTGTTTAATTTTGTGGCTGACATATCTTCAATGTGAAGCAACTCTTGAGCGGCAATAATTTCATTTTTCATAGAAATAGATGGTGTGATTAAATATTTATTTGATGGTAGTATAGAATTGTAAAATGTATCATCATATAAACCGTGCTCAACAAGGGTTTTAGAAGATATAAGTGCCCCAATTATATTCATTTTTGTTAAATCAACGCCATGAAAATCAAAGTCATATAAGTCAGCGTTACTTAAATCACCATTAACATGGGCATAGAATTCCATAAAATCGGAAAAAGCTCTTTCTTCATCTTTATTAAAACACTCATGATGACAAACGCTCTCCACAGTAACAAACAGCTTTGCAGATAAATCGTACTTTTTTACATTAAATTTCCTTAACCCAAGTTTTCGTTGTAGCAAGATGACTTCGTGATGTTCGTTTATATCTTCAGAGAAAATTGGCACAATCTTTTTTAATTGGTAATGCAGTTTACTTTGACGAGAATATTCTAAAATTGAGATATTCAGTTCACTTTCTTCTATTTCGTCATTTATAAAATTTATTACATCTTCAAACCATGACTTAACAAACTCAAGTGTTAGAAACTCTTGAGGAAAATAATAAATGCTCCTTAAATCTTTCTCTAAAGCTATATTGCACAGTTCAAGTGTTTTGAACCTGCTGGGAACAAACTCTAATTCTAATGGGTTACTTCGCACAGCGGTTAAGCATAGTAATTTTGATTTGTTTTTTGCTGGAACATCTTTCAAGGAGGTTTCGTTTAACTTAATTTGATTTACAAGAGCTTCGCTTGTTTTATACTCGGCAGTGTCTATTTTTGCAACTATTTGCGAACGAAATTCACTTGGAATATATTGATAAGTGTCGGAATTTACTTCATGTGCCAAGACACAAAATTCGAGTGTAATAAATTTTTGAGGAACTAAGTTAAATGCTCTGCTATCATTTTTAATAGCCTCAAGACATATTTCTTCTGTAATCATTTTTTTGGAAGCAAACCTTAAGGCAGACCCACACTGTTTAACAGCAGTTAAGCATATTTCATTCGTATGCAATGCCTTTGGAATTACTTTTAATGCATGACCCCATAAAGAAACAGCTAACAAGCAGTTTGCCTCAGTTTGCTCTACCGAAATTATATTTCCCGGATTTTTTCTTATTTTGGCTTCTTCTGATTTCTGTTTATCTTGGTCTATAAAATAATTATCACTCAAATTGCTCACCCCCAGTATTTACATTATATCATATATTCTAAAACAAAGATAGCACCCCCCCGTATGGAAGTGCTACAATAATGTCTACTTATAAACTATCTTATCAAATATAAACTCCTCACATATTGAATGAGCCATATTCATACGCCTAACCCATTCCATTTGGTCGGTGCGTTTCAGTTCTGCTGTAATACCAAAATGTTCGATATACTTTGGCATCATTTCATCAAGCAAGGCTTGAGCTTGGCCATCTACTTCATTAAGGTGCGTAAATAGTTCATCGCTAAGTACAAGATGGTTAAATATAGCTGAATGATGTTCCTTAAGATATCTGCGTCTTAGTCTGCTATATTTACGAAGTGGCTTTGTTTCTTTCAGTTTAATTTGAGGGTAGAAGATACCATCAATTT
>CAZVOQ010000190.1:0-3510 GCA_964628475.1 uncultured Oscillospiraceae bacterium
GTTGCTACTGGATACGAATGTGGTATCGGCTTAGAGAAATTTAGCGATATTAAAGAGGGCGATATTTTTGAATCATATATTATAGAAGAATATAAAGATTAATATTAAAAGAGTGATTTTTTTCACTCTTTTAATTCTACAAAGAGAAAGGAGCAAATTATGGCTACTGCAAAACAAGAAAGATTAAATGAAGATATTAAAAAAGAATTAATTTCAATTATATCTACAATGAAAGATCCAAGATTACAATGTTTTTTAACAGTAATGAGGGTTGAAGCAGCTCCAGATTTAACTTCTGCTAAAGTACACATTAGTGTACTAGAAGGCGAAGAAGCTTGCAATAATGCGATAAAAGCATTAAATAAAAGTCAAGGTTTTATAAGAGGAGAATTATCAAAAAGATTAAGAATTAGAAGAAGCCCAGAGTTTGTTTTCGTTAGAGATGATGGAACAGCTTATGCTCAAAAAATCAATGATATTCTAAGAGATATTAAATCTGAAAAGAAATAATATCAATTTATAAAAGAGGGAATAGTATGACAAAAAATATAGATATTAAACTTACGGCAAAGATGCTAAAAGAAAAAAACAACATACTAATTATTTCACATAAAAATCCAGATGGTGATACAATTTCATCAGCAGCAGCATTACTGCACGCTTTAAAAAGTTTAGGCAAAACAGCTGCTGTAATCTGCCATGATGAGTTTTCATCAAGGTATGATTTTATGGATATTAATATTTTTAATGATGAATTTCAGCCTGAATTTATAGTTTCAGTTGATTGTGCAACTAGAAGTCTATTAGGTAGCATGGACGAAAAATTTGGCGATAAAATTGATTTATCAATTGATCATCATCCAACTAACACTGGTTATGCAAAATATACTTGCTGCTATGGAAAACTTCCTGCTGCAGCTCAGCTTATTTTCTTTATTATTAAGGAAATGGGAGTTAAAATAACTCCGTTAATTGCAAATTGCTGTTATACTGGAATTCTAACTGATACTGGTTGTTTTAAATTCTCATCAGTTGATGGAAAAACTCACGCAGCTGCAACTGAGCTTTTTGAAATTGGTATTGAACACAATATGATAGTTGATAGATTTTTTATGTCAAAAAGTAAAAAGACTATTGAAATTGAAAAACATGCATTAAATAATTTAGAATTTTTTTTGGATGGAAAATGCGCTATTATAACGCTTGATAGCGATATAATGAGTGAATTAAAGCCAGCGCCTACTGATATTGAAGGGATTTCAAATATTCCAAGAAGTATTGAGGGTGTTGAAGTGGGAATGATGATAAGATCAATTTCACAAGATGGCTATAAACTATCAATCAGAACAAATAAAACTGCATCTGCTAGTGATATTGCTCAAAAATTCGGAGGCGGTGGACATACAAAAGCTGCTGGATGTGAAATAAAAGGCGATATACAAACCGTTAAAAAAATGATATTAGAGGAAGTTGAGAAAGCCTTATGCAATTAAATTACCAAGGTGTAATTCTTTTAAATAAACCAAAAGAGTGGACAAGTTTTGACGTTGTTGCAAAATCAAGAGGCATACTTGCTACAAGAAAAGTTGGACATTCTGGAACACTTGATCCAATGGCAACAGGAGTTCTGCCTTTATTTTTAGGCAGGGCTACAAAGGCTGTAGATATGCAAATTGTGCAGGATAAAGAATATATAGCAACATTTAAATTAGGTATGAACACAGATACAAGTTATAAATACAAGAGAAGTAAATTCAAAAAAAGAAGAAGTGTTGGAAGTGATATATTCTTTTTTAGGGGAAATTGAGCAGTATCCACCTATGTATTCTGCTGTTAAAATTAATGGACAACCATTGTATAAACTTGCAAGGCAAGGAATAACTGTTGATAGAAAATTAAGAAAAGTGACTATGCATTCAATAGAATTTTTAAATTCAAATGATGATGAATATGAATACACTATTAAAGTGCTATGCTCAAAAGGAACTTATATAAGAAGTTTAGTTGAAGATATTGGTGAAAAATTAGGTTGTGGTGCTGTTTTAACGGCATTAGAAAGAACAAAAGCATGTGGATATTCAATAGAAGATTGTGTAACTTTAGAAGATTTGCAAAAAGCAAGAGATGAAGAAAAATTACAAAGCCTAGTTTTAGATATCGACACTGTTTTTAATCATTTGCCAGAAATACATCTTTCAAGTGAACTTGCAAAAAGATTATTAAATGGAGCAAGAAGTAGTATTTCAAAGCCAGATGGACAGTATAGAGTGTATTATAATAATAAATTTTATGCAGTAGCTGAAGTTTTAAATAAAAAACTAATGCTTGTTAAATTGTTTGTAGAAAAAGAAAAGGAAGAACTAGATGCAGGAAGTTTATAATGTAAATTATATAAATGAAAATCAAACTGCTGTTGCCTTAGGATATTTTGATGGAGTTCATATTGCGCATAAAAAATTAATTAATGAAATGAGCGAATATGCCGATAAAAATATGCTCAAAAAAGCAATATTTACTTTTTTAAAATCAGTTAAATTAAATCATAAAGGCAAAGATATATTAACAAAAAGGCAAAAAGTTGATGAAATATATAAACTTGGTGTGGATTTGTTTTATTGTCCAGATTTTTCAGAATTTCAAGGTCTTACACCAAAAGAATTTGTTGAGACGATATTAATAAAATCAATGAATGCAAAAGCTGTTTTTTGTGGAGAAAACTTTTTCTTTGGCAAAAATAGAAGCGGGAATATTGAAGTTTTAGAAAAGTTATGTAAAGAAAATGGAATATATTTTAAACTGGCAAAAACTGTTGAATTTGAAAATGAAATAGTTAGTAGTAGTTTAATAAGAGAAAGCCTTGAAAAAGGCGATATGAAAAAAGTTAGAAATCTTTTAGGAAAATATTATTCAATTGATTTTGAAGTAAGACATGGCAAAAAACTAGGCAGAACAATAGGAACGCCAACAATAAATCAAATTTATCCAAAAACAATGTGTATGCCAAAACAAGGCGTTTACACAACAGCAGTGTATATAAATGATAAAAAATATCCTGCTGCTACAGGAATTTCAAAACGCCCAACAGTTTCAGGAGATGATATAACTTGCGAAACTTATATTTTAGGATTTGATGGAGATTTATACGGGAAAAATATAAAACTTGAATTTTATGAATTTATTTTAGAAACAAAAAAATATGACTCCTTAGATGATTTAGCCAATATGATAAAATCAGTTGCGCAAAAATCAAAAGAGTATATAGATAATAATTTATAATATTTTATGATGCTCATAGCATTATCATAGGTTTTAGTTTTTTTATTATATACTTCATGCAATACTTAGCGAATGTAAAGAAAAATTTAGTTTATATTAGTTTTAGCTATTATAAAGCGATATTTTGGATTTTAACTTTAAAAAAATAAAAACTAAGGCTTATATTATGACTAAGCGAATTATAAATTATTAAAGAAAACTTCATATTTTAATCACTATAAAATTCTTTACAAA
>CAZVOQ010000191.1:0-1671 GCA_964628475.1 uncultured Oscillospiraceae bacterium
TTTCAAATTTAAATCTCAGCAATTTTACAGCCGTAACTTGAAAAATCAACATTTACGGGGCTAACTCTTAAAACTTGATAGTGATAAATTGCTTCAACATTCTCAAAAGTTAATAAAATCTTTATGATATCACCCTTTTCAAAGGCTAAAGGAGGTGCTTCAATAGCAAGCCCAGCAGCACTTAAATCTACAATGTTAGCATTAATTGGGCTATTGAATTCAATTTCTTGATCTTCAATAATAATAGTTGAAATAGTGGTAGGGATTTTAGTGCTAAACCTTGTGTGCTCGCGAAGTTTTATCGCTTCGCCTTTTGATATAGCAATCTCAACAGCATTATCAAGATAAGCTTTTCTAACTTTTCCTTGAAACTGTATTGGTCCATCATCAAAATTAAAATTAACATACACTGCTTTTATTTTTTTTAATAAATCGGCATTGTTTGTTTTAACTTGTATAGTGCGCAATTTTTTATTATCTTCAATAACAATAGAATCTAATAAAAAGCTATTATCTATCATTGATTTTAAAACAACTTTCTTGTCTTGAAAATTATAACTAGAGTAATCTATTTTAGTGTTTAAAGTATCCATATAATCACCTGCAATTTAAATTTATGTATTACATAATTAATATTATTATAACATAAAATAAAAAACTAATAAAGTTATTTTTTCAAAAAATTGACAATAATTGATGAAATAATTAAATTTGTAGTATTGATTTAAAATACTTATTATGATATTATTTACTTTACGAAGATATTTAAGGAGGAATAATATGTCAACGTGTTCAGTATGTGGTGGTGATATTAAAAATGGCGTTTGCACAGGATGTGGAATGTCAATAAATGCATCAAGTAATTCAAGTGGAAGTTATGCAAATACTAATAATAAATATTATCAAAATAGCTCTCAAACTCAATACAATATGTTTGGTCAAAATAAAAAGAAAAAATCACCAATAGTAATTATAATGGGATTATTTTTAGTTTTCTTTATAATTGCTATGATAATTGGCGTTTTAAATGCAGTATCAACATCTTCAATTGTAGAAAATTTTCCGGAGGAAGATGAAAATTCAATTTTTTCAAACGACGATGAATATGAAGATTTTGATTTTGATGATGAAGGTGAGCCATCACAAGCAATAGTTCCAGATTCGGGAGAAATTTATAGCGCAAATTTAACGAGTGGTGCATACATAGTTGGTATTCATATTCCAGCTGGTACATACAATATTGAGTTTCGCGACACTACAGATGAATATGCTTTTGGATATTTAGTTGTTAATAGAGATGGTTCTCCCCATTATTATGGAAGTATTGATGAGGAAGAAGAATTTGAAGAAATAAATTTAATAAATGGTGATGGATTAAATCTTGAAAGTGAGGTATTTGTTAGCTTTACTAGTGAAAATGCACAGCCTTTACAAGATGATATAATAAAAAATCCTTTAACTCAAACTATATTAATTGATTACTATGAAGATAAGATAGCAGGAATTGATTTCCCAGCAGGTACGTATGATATTTATATATTAGAAAATGATTATGGCAGAGTTCAAATTGATATTTATGATGATTTTATAGGAAATCAAGAAAGATATTATTCATTCTATGAAGATAATGTTAGCTTAATAGAGCCTATAAGACATATCGAAATACCAACA
>CAZVOQ010000191.1:1681-3486 GCA_964628475.1 uncultured Oscillospiraceae bacterium
TAAAATAGTAAGCGAAAAAGTTTTACAAGAAAATTATCAAAGACAATCAAAAGATAAGCCATTGCAAGTTCAAGGCGAATAAATAATAAAGTGGATAGGTAAAACTATCCACTTTTATATTGTAATTTATTAATATAGTGTGATATACTAAATTTAAATTTAAAATATTTTGGAGGAGTTATGTTTAATAAAAAAGTTGCTTTAGAGCAAGCGAAAATATACGATAGTTTTTATATTTATGATGAGAGTAAAATAATCAATAGTATTAATATGCTAAAACAGAATTTTAAAAGTGTGAAATTTTTATATTCTGCAAAAACTAATCCAAACCATAATGTGGTAAAATCGGTTTTATCAAATGGGCTAGGCGTTGATGCAGCGAGTGTTTATGAAGTTTTATTAGGTGAGAAATATAACGTTCAAAAAAGTGATATTCAATTTTCAGCACCAGGCAAAACAAAAGAGCATATTATTAAAACTATTGATAAAGCAACATTGATTGCTGATAGCTTAAATGAAATAAATCTAATTCAAAATGTTGCAAGTGAAAAAGGAATAATCGCTAAAATAGGCGTTAGGATTAATCCGAATTTCTCTTATTTAAATGATAATGAAGGAGTTTCTTCAAAATTTGGAATAGATGAAGATGTGTTTTTTGAAAAATTACAAGAAATATTATTATACAAAAATATTCAAATAGTTGGAATGCATGTTCATATACGTAGTCAGGAATTAAACACGAATAGCATTTATAATTACTATAAAAATGTTTTAAAGCTAGCAGAAAAATTTAAAACTGCAATTAGCAATCAGCTTGAATTTATAAATATGGGCTCAGGAATTGGAATAACATATGAAGTAAATGATATCCCAGTTGATGTTAAAAAATTAGGACGTTATACAAGTGAGTTATTAAAAGAATTAGAAATAAAATTTAAAGGTACTCAAGTTTATATTGAAACGGGAAGATTTGTTGTTGGAAAAAGTGGCACATACTTTTCAAAAGTTTTAGATAAGAAAACATCGCATAATAAAACATATGTGATACTAAGCAATACATTAAACGGATTTGTAAAGCCTAGTATTTCAGTTTTAGTTTCAAAATTCACAGATGAAAAACAGCCACAATCTTGGGAGCCTTTATACACAACGAAAAATCCAAGTGAAATTATCGTAGTAAATGATAGCTTAGAATACGAGATAGTTGACTTAGTTGGAAATTTATGCACATCGACAGATATGGTTTTAGTTGATGCTAATTTGCCAAAACTTAATATAGGCGATGTGGTGGCTTTTACAAATGCAGGAAGCTACTCAGCAGTTTTAACTCCAATGCAGTTTTCCAATCAAACACCACCAAAAGAATTATTTTTAGATATTAATAATAATATTTTAGATTAAAAAGTTATTATATAAAATTTTGTAAAAGATTTAGTTGATGGGTTTATTAGATATATTCCGTTAATAATTATAAAGTTTAAAAGAATTTGAATTTATATATTATATGATTTAAATAAGAATTACTTACATAAAGGAGAATAACACTATGAAACTTAAAAATGGTTTAATTTTAGCTATTGAAAAAGCAAAAAAAGAAGATGCAGAGAATATTATTGAATATCTAAAATTAGTTGGTGGAGAAAGTGATAATCTTTTATTTGGTGCTAATGAATTTTCAATGAGTGTTAGCGATGAAGAAAATATGATAGAAAGATTTTCTTCATCAAATACATCTGCTATTTTTGTTGGAAAAATAGAGGATGAGATTGTTAGCATACTAACAATTATGTCACCTTTTAGACCAA
>CAZVOQ010000192.1:0-3478 GCA_964628475.1 uncultured Oscillospiraceae bacterium
ACAGATAAAAACTAACAAAATCGAATTAATAGCAATAAATCCATAAACCTTTTTATCTCCATTATTATATTGCTTTTGCAAAATCGATAGCGGTATAACCCAATCATAAACTTTAATTATATTTATGTTTAGTAACACCATTTTTTCTTGTATATATATATTAACTGCTTGCATTTTATTAAAATTCAGAAAAAAAGCAATGACTAACATACATATAGTTAAATAAAATATTATAGGAGATATTCTCTCAAAACTCTCTTTATGAAATTTTAATAAATATATTATAACACCAAGGCTTAAGATAACTAGCCCAAATGCTGAATTTGTATTGTGTAATTCATTTATATATTTTGAAAATCTATCTACATATCTAATGATTACACAAAAAAGATAAACGATAATAATCCAATTTACTATTTTAAAATCAGTTTGCCTATTCAATATTATCATAGCAACTAGTAAACTTAAAACCGAGCTTATAACTATACTCACAATCCATTCAAATGAATAAATTTCATTATTCAAAAGCGTGGTAGCAAAATCAAAAATAGAAAAAGAAAAACTAAGATATAATAAAAAATTATGCTTACTATTAATCATTTTCCACCTCCTTTTTTATTTCAAAACTGTTATTTTTATTCCTAAAACTAGCTTTTAAAATCCCATCTTGGAAAAAATATTTAGTATTATCTAGCATTAATAAATAATTGTATCCACTTGTGTTTACATTAATCATATTAATTAATAAAATAATTATTCCAAATCCAAATCCAACAACGCCAAAAATTCCAGATAAAACTAAGATGACTATTCTTAATATAATAATTGCCTCATAAAAACTTGGAACTACAAAAGAAGATATAACACTAACTGCGCAAACAATTAAAACAGAAGAAGATATAAACCCAGCCGAAACAGTTGCATCTCCGATTATCAGTGCTGCAACAAAGCTTACAGAATGCCCTATAGGTTTTGGCAAACGAAGACCTGCTTCTTTTATAATTTCTAATGCTATAACTATTAATATCGCCTCTAAAAAAAATGGTAAGATTGAATTACTACTAGAATAAATATAAAAAATTAACTCTTTTGGCAGAGTTTGAGGTGCATATAAAGTAAATGATACGTATAACCCAGGCAATAAAATCGAAACTAAAAATGCAATATATCTGATTATTCTCATAAAAGATGTGAAATATGGGCGCTGAATATAATCATCATTTGTAACGAAATTTTCATGAAAAAAATAAGGATATATTAATGCATAAGGGCTACCGTCAACTAAAATCCCTATTTTACCCTCACATAGTTTTGCACAAAATGTATCTGGTCGCTCTGTTTCATAGCTAGCTGAAAATATAGAGGAATTTGTATCATCAATAAACGGCGATAAATATCCAGCATCAAACACCATTGGTAGCTCTATTTTATTTATTTTCTCTTTAATGCTTTCAACTAAATCTTTATCAGCAAAATCTTTATTGTAGCATACACATACTTCTGTTTTTGTTTTATCTCCTACTTGCATAGCTTCAATAGCAAAGTGCTCTCCTCTTGCCCTTCTTCTTATTAGTGCCATATTAACTCTTGATGAATCAGTAAAGCCTTCTTTTGAGCCTTTTAAATTGCCCTCTTGTGATGGCTCGCTAACGCTTCTTAACGGAACTCCTTGCGCTGGCAATACTATTGCTTTATTGCTTCCATCCACAAATAATAAGGCAAATCCAGCTGTTAAAAAAAATACTGCATCTTTAAAATTTTCTGCTGTATTTTCATTTGATGGGATGGTTGTTTTATTTATTATATATTCAATAGTTTCATCTGCATTTTTTTCACCTTTTAGATTATTCAAAGGGTTTAAAAATATTTGCCATAGCCTTTGCCTATCTATCATTGCTTCACACATAATTATTGCTGCATCCTTATTGAAAATTTTTATTGATTTATAAAAATAATCAGCTGATTTACAAAAATAATCATCAAAGTATTCTTTGTTATCTTTTAATTTTGTATATAATTTATCATTCATAATATTTATATCTCCTTTTTATTTATTATAGGCAAACTGTTTAAATTTAACACTTTATACCATAATGAATGTATCGAATTTATTTTTTTATGAAAATGAGGTTTATATGTTTGGAGTTATAGCTAGAACAACAATAATGTTTGTTTTAATGATGTTTGCTATGAGAATGATGGGCAAAAAAAATTTAGGCGAATTTCAGCCTAATGATTTAGTATCAACTATTTTAATATCAAATCTAACTTCTCTTGTTTTAGAAGCACCCGAGCTTCCTATTTTTTATTCAATTATTCCAATATTATTAATTATGTGCTACGAAGTTTTTTTATCAATAGCATCTAAGAAAAGTGATAAAATTTCTATTTTAACTCAAGGTTCTAGCAAAGTTTTAATTTTAAATGGTGTTATTAATCAAAATGTTATGCAAGATTTACGGTTAACCGTTAATGATATTCTTGAGGGAATGCGAAATAACAGCGTATTTTACTTAGAGGAAATATCTCTTGCTATAATCGAAACCACTGGCGCAATCAATATTTACCCAAACCCAAAATTTGATGAAATACTCACTAAAAGCGATATTCCTCCTTTAGCTGTTATAAAAAATGGAAAACTCTCAAAATCTTTTTTTAATTATAATAAAATCGATAAATCTGAAATAGATAATATTTTAAAAGTTAATAATTTAACCACCAAAGATATTTTATTGATGACTATAGATGGTAATTCACATTATAACATCACCAAAAAGGAGATATAATTTGAAACATTATAAAATTTGCATATTAATTTTTATTCTTGTGTTGCTATTCACATTTTTTATTGATTATAAAACCACTTCAACTTTAAATAATCTTCTCACATCAACTGAAATATTAATTAATGATAATGATATATTAGAAAATAGTTATGAATATCAAAATATCAAAAATACATTTTATGAAAATAAAAATATGCTCCTTATTCAATTGAATAAGGAGCATATCAAAGATATAAATATTTTAATTAACGATTTGAATTTATCATTTGATAATAATGATAGTGAGAAAGCAAAAGAAATCGCTTTAAAACTTCACTCTTATTTAATATATTCTAAATCAAATATTTTCAGCATTATTTAACATTCTTTTTTGATAAAAGCTCATTTAATTCTTCAAGAAATGTGTTTACATCGCTAAACTGCCTATAAACTGAGGCAAATCTCACATAAGCTACTTCATCTAGCTTTTTAAGCTCATCCATAACCAACTCGCCCAAATCCATAGAAGATATTTCATTTTTTAAACTATTTACTAATTTATACTCTATTTTATCAACAGATTCTTCTAAATCTTTGCGAGATACTGGACGCTTTTCGCAAGATTTAACCATACCATTTAATAATTTATCTCTATTAAAAACTTGTCGAGAATTATCTTTTTTTATTACAACAATTGGAGTTGTTTCAATAAC
>CAZVOQ010000193.1:0-3415 GCA_964628475.1 uncultured Oscillospiraceae bacterium
TTATTTGCTTTTCATTTAAATTTACACCAAAAACATCTCTACATAAACTTATGACATATAAAATTTTATCCCAATTTTTTTCATCCACATATCTTTTTATTTTATTTAAATCTACCTTTTCAAACAATAGTGCTATATCGAAAAGCCTAAACAATTTAAATCTCTGATTACTTTTGTGAATATACCCTTTTTCCAACATTCTAAAGTGTGCTTCATTATAAAAATGTAACGAAAGATGTATAAAGTTATACTCAGGAACTAACTTAGAAAATTTTTGCTCATTGAAATATTCAATCTTGTCTAAGCATAAATTTAAATTCATTTGAGTTGGAGAATCTTCTGCAACACCTACCCATGAAAATCGAAAATTAATTTCAATATAGCTTTTTATACCATTCATATATTGTGCTAAAGTATAAATCTCATGTGTGAATATTTTTTGATATAATATATCTTCTTTTGTTGCCTTTATCAGTATATTATCTTCGTTAATCTTACCATGTTCATATCCTTCTTTAATTAACTCATTAGCTAAAAGCAATGCATTTTTCTTACTTGTTAATATATCAATATCTCCATAATATCTATGATATATATCTTTATATAAAGTATTGGATAATACAAAGCCTTTTAAAAAAACAAAATCACCTATGTTTATCATCTTATTTGTAATTATCTCTGCTATTTGCTCTTGACTACTATTTCTTTCGATAATTTGATTTTTCTTTTTTTGCAAATTAATATAAAAGACATTGTTGTTTATGGATGAGCAAATTTCATAATAATCTAAAAAAATCATATCTAATTTATGTAAAGTTACAAAATCGTAAATCTCTTTTGTTAACTCAAAATTCTCTCCCAATTCACCATATCTATACCATCTAAATAATTTTTCTGGAATTTCATTTATTTTCATAATTAACCTATTTATCTTTCTTGTAGATATTATACACTATATCTTCTATTGATTGCTCTTTAATAGATATTTGCGATACTTTACCTAAAGTAGAAAGGTGTGATATTAAATCTCCGTTTGAGATTAATGTTTTATCAAAAGATAAGCTCCACTTTATTCCACTATTCGATTTCACTGAAATTACATCTTTAATATTAATATTTTCCACTACATCATTAAATTCTACTGATATTGTTTCTTTTTTAATATTATCAGTTTTTAATTCTTCTATATGACAATCAATCACAATTTCACCTTTATCTATAATAATTATTCTCTGACATATTTCTTCAATATCTTTCATATCGTGAGAAGTAAGTATAACTGTTGTTTTAAAGATTTGATTAAGTTTTACTATAAACTCTCTTATCTGTCTTTTTGCCACTATATCTAGTCCGATAGTTGGCTCATCCAAAAAAAGCACCTGTGGATTATGTAAAAATGCCGCTGCTATTTCAGCTCTCATTCTTTGCCCTAGACTTAGCTGCCTTACTGGCTGTGACCATATTTTTTCTATATCCATATATTCTTTAAACAAATAAATACTATTATTGTACGTTTCATCGCTTATTTTATACATACTTTTTAGCAACTCAAAAGAATCACACACAGGTAAGTCCCACCATAATTGTGACCTTTGCCCAAATACCACGCCTATGTTAACAGCGTTTTTTTTACGGTTATTGTAAGGGTCATTATTAAGAACTCTAACTGTCCCTTTTGAGGGCACTAATATCCCTGAAAGCATTTTTATTGTGGTAGATTTACCTGCTCCATTAGGTCCTACAAATGCTACCAGTTCACCTTTATTTATTGAAAAGTTTATATCTTTTACAGCATTTAATATTTTGTATTTTCTACTAAAAATAAATTTTAGAATACTGCCTTCTCTTTGTGCTATTTTATATTCTCTATGTAAATGTTCTACTTGAATTATTTTTTCCATTATTAGCTCCCTGTTCCTGAATATTGTTTCAATCCATAATTGAAGAATATTGTAGCACCCCAAAATAACAATAATCCTATAGCAGGGCTTAGTATGCCTATTATTAACTGCTCTAAAGTTTCTACTTTATTTAATATTATTAAACTTGGGTAGTAGTTGATAATTGCCCACGGGAAAATATATGTTAAAATAACTCTAATAGCTGGTGAATATATTGATAGTGGATATTCTACAAAACGCATCAAATCATAGTATAATGTACCAGAAATCCTATTGCTCCTTAGTGTCCAAAAACTTATAGTTCCAAAAAATATCATTGCCGCACCATTTATTAAAACACCACCAATAATAGCAAATACCCAATATATATATGTTAAGATGCTTATTCTTGCACTTAAATCCGCTATAGCTAATATGATAAATACCACTGTAACTATAATTTGACCTATAAAAGTATAGCCAAATTCTTTACATACTAATTGCTGTAAAATTCCCATTGGGCGTGTTAGATACATATCTAAATTACCTTGTGTGATTTGCTTTTCCAGTTGAAAAGTTGTTCGCCAAAAAAGTACTCCAGCTATAGCATAAGTTAAAAGTCTTAATGCATACAATATAGACATCTCGCTAAAATTCCAGCCGTCTATATCTCCAAAATTATCTATAATAACCCAAAATGTAGCAAAGGTTATTAAGTAGCAATAAAAATTGGCAAACATACCTGTTATAAAACTTACGGCATATTCCATTTGACTTTTAAGTTGCAGTTTTATAAAAAGACCATATAATTTAAAAAATCTCACACTAACCTCCTTGTACTACTAAATTTTTAAGTGCCAATTTATAAATATTACTACATAAAATAGTTAGTACCCCTATCCAGATCGATAAAATTATAAAACTATTAATAATTTCTTTACTAGTTAAATCATTTAATAATAGCTCTAAAGGAAAAGAAAATAAATACTTAAAAGGTAATATATTTGCAATTTTTTTTAAAGAATACGGTAAAATTGCCAGTGGAATAAATACCCCTGATAGTAATCGTATAGTATCGTCCATCAATCGCCAAAAAGGCCATACTTCAGTAAAAAAGAAAGCAAGGTAACCAATAAGTGAGTACATTAAAAAGTATAAAATATGACCCAATACCACAGCTGATAAAGCAAGCAAAATATGAGATATATCAGATTTTATTTTAATAAATCCCATAAATACTAATATGACTGGGATTCCATTAAACAAAAATTGACTAGATAGTTTTCCTATTTCAGTCTGCCATGTTAAAAAGAAAATATTTTTAGGCTTTATTAAATCAACTACAAAAGAGCCATCTCGTACTTTATCGCTAATTACAGTAGTAATCTCTTTGCTGTAAAACAATTTTATTATATATGATATAATTGTATATTGTATCATATAGCTTATCATACCATCATTTCCAGCATAAAGCACTGACCATAAAACCATATTTATCGCTATTAATAATATACTTCCTAAAATATTAAAAATAA
>CAZVOQ010000194.1:0-3392 GCA_964628475.1 uncultured Oscillospiraceae bacterium
ATAACCAGAAACATTATCAATTTCGTAATCATAGATAGAGTTTTCAGGAACATAAATAGTTAAATCTCCATTATGTAATCCAGAATTAAAAAATCTTGGAACAAGTTCTTCTAAATATAAAGTGTCGCCTGATTGTTTGTATTGCATTATTCCAGTTACAGAAGATAAATTAAATTCAACTGTATCTTCGCTGTGTTCTTTTATATGTATATCAAATGCAGCAGTGGAAACTGAAATTTCAGCTATATCGCTAACTGTATATGTTTTATCTACGATTATTTCTTCACCATTAAAATCTGAAGAATATATAAGTCCGTTTAAAATAGGTATTCTTATATTAAATAATGAGCCAACTATTGTAGAGCCGATAAATAATAAAACTAAAGTAAGGGTTAATATTAGTAGTATTAATTTGATTTTTAAATATTTTTTTTCAGTCATGTTATTGCTCCTCTTTAAATTCTTTTAATTTTAGAATAGTTTCGAGTATGCCTGAAATTAATCCAGCTACAACCCAAATTATCCAAGTTATATGCCAATCATGAGTTATAAAGCTTATTGCAAGATATAAAATAGTAACTGCTGTCCAGTAAATTGACTCAAACAATTTAAATTTTCTTCCAGACTCTGAATTATAAAATTCATAATCTTCATTATCTTTAATGTTTTTATATTTGAATTCATTAGGTGTTGAATTTGAAGAGTAAACACTAAGCCCAGTTGCAATAGCTATTAATAAAAACATACATAATAGCCCCATTTCACCATTAGAAAATAAAATATCACTACCCATTAAAACAGCAGGGGAAAGGATATATAGCATTACAGATATAGTTTTTAATTTTGCATTTCTATCTCTATAAAAATCAGCTTTTTTTGAAAATTCTTCGGAAGGCATGACTTCTTTTAGCATTTCATCTATATCACCAAGATTTGATATAACTAAGCTATAAGCTTGATTTTCGCTTTTTCCATCCATAGTATAATCATTAAATCTTTCATTCATATTAGAGAGCATTTCTTCTTTTAATTCTAATGCTTTTTTAGATTTTGGTATATCTTGAAAAAGTACCTCAACATAGTTTTTGATTTTTTTATTCATAGGTTTTACACCTTACCTTTCTATTATTTTAATAAATTATCAATCATTATTTTTGCTCGATTCCAATCCTCGAGGTTTTCTTTATAAAGTTTTTTTCCTTCATCTGTAATAGTGTAGTATCTTCTTCTAGCTCCAGTGTTTTCATCGCCCCAATACGAAACGATAAATCCGGCAGATTCTAATCTTCTAAAGGCTGTATATAAAGTTGCCTCTTTTAATTCAAATTCATTATCAGTAGCTTTTTGAATAATTCTATTTATTTCATATCCATAGCTGTCTGCTTTGTATAACTGTGAAAGAATTATTGAATCAGTGTAACCGCGAATTACATCTGATATTAATAACATATAATCACCTCCATATTTCTTTCTTAAGTATATAATACAACAATATACCTCGCCTGTCAAGGTATATAAATTAAAAAAGTAAAATATTCTAAAATTTAATAGTTTGTTAATAAAATTTTAAAATTTCTATACCGTTCATATAAATATTGAATGGTGATATGTATTGATATGGGTTACTTAATATGATATACTATTCTAAAATATAAATCGTAATATTTGCAATAACCCCTACAATTTAATTATATAAGGAGTTTCAATGATAAAAAGATTAAAACCGAAAATCAAGTATTCAGCAGAAAACACGTCTTCTCATATCGACTTTTTACTAACAATGTTAGCAATAAGTTTTTGCTTATTTGCCTTTTTAATCGATGGAGTATCAAATTCTTTTAATGGACTAATAAAAATTATCTTTTCAAGAGATGTATTAATCACAGATTATATTGAAGTTGCAGGGCTAGGTGGAGCTTTTTTAAATGCAGGTCTTGTAATGCTTATCACTATAACGATATTTTACTTTTCAAAAATACCGTTCTTTGGAGTTACAACGGCAAGCGTTTTATTAATGGGTGGCTTCGCACTTTTTGGAAAAAACGTGTTTAACATACTTCCGATAATGCTTGGTGGATTTCTTTATACAAAATTTAATGATGAAGAATTTGCATCATATGCATACGCTGTTGTGTTTAGCACAACGCTAGCGCCAGTAGTAGGGGAAGTAGGGTATTTATTTGATTTAAATCCTATGTTAAGAATTCCTTTGATGATATTAATTGGTGTTTTAGTGGGATATGTAGTTCCGGCTGTATCTGCACACACAGTTAGAGCTCATCAAGGATATAATTTATATAATGTTGGAATGGCAGCCGGGCTTATTGGAATGATAGCAGTGTCGCTATTTAAATCATTTGGATTTGAATTTTCTTCAAACTCTGTATGGTCAACAAGTTATCAAATAGAGTTGATTGTTTTCTTTTCATTAATTTTTGCATTTATGTTTTTTTATGGATTTTACCTTAACAGCTACTCATTTAAAGGCATGAAACACTTTTTAAAGCACTCAGGTAGGGCTATTGCCGATTACATTGTGTTAGAGGGGCTTCCTAGAACTTTGATGAATATGGGCATTCTAGGGTTTATGTCAATGGGATACGTTTTGTTAGTAGGTTCAAAATTAAATGGGCCAACGCTAGGCGGGATATTAACTGTTGTTGGATTTGGAGCTTTTGGAAAACATATAAAAAATGTTATCCCATTAGTTTTAGGTGTTGTTTTAGCATCGTTTTTAATGAAATGGAATTTAAATGAGCCATCTATGGTGTTAGCAGCCCTATTTGCAACAGGTCTTGCTCCAATTTCTGGACAATTTGGCTTTACATGGGGAATAATAACTGGTATAATACATGCAGCAGTTGTGCGCGAAGTTGGTGTTTTGCATGGCTGGTTAAATTTATATAATAATGGGTTTGCAGCTGGGCTGATATGTATAGTTATAGTTCCTATAATAGAGGCACACAGAAGCTCAAACTAAAAAGGATTAGGATTATGAAACATACAAAAAAGAAAATTTCAAGAATAACAGATGAATTAGAAACTTTTTGTTTTAGCGTTGGTGCAAATGATATAACTATTAATATAAAACATAATCATAAAGACCATGATTTTCAAATAACAGTTAATAGTGATTTTAAAGAAGAACATAGGCGAGAAGTTGAAAAACTAGAAAGTATTTTAAATCCAGAAGCAAGAAATGCTGGAATTGAATTATACTGGGAACTTTTAGGCGAAAGTGATTTGGATTATGAAGTGCAACTGGGTATAATTAGTCAGATTATCACCTCGGCAATAGTTGAAGTAAAAGATAATACATTCTTTTTAGAAATACATAAAAAAGAAGATTAAATAAAAGAAGCTCTAACTTGATATTATCAAGTTAGAGCTTT
>CAZVOQ010000195.1:0-3328 GCA_964628475.1 uncultured Oscillospiraceae bacterium
AAGAATTAAGCAATGCTTTTGAAAATGCTTTTTTAGAAGCAGACAGCATAGATATGGCTTTTAAATTGCTTCCAACCAAAACATACACTAAATCAAGACTAAGAAGAATTATGCTTTACGGATTTTTAAATTTAAAGAGAAATTATCCAAAAGCTCCACCTTATATTAGAATTTTAGCAATGGGCAAAAACGCAGAAAATATAATAAAAGAAAAAAGCAAGAATACCTCCCTGCCTTTTTCTCATTCTATAAAACGTATTAAAGAAATTAATAATGATTGTAAAATTATTGCTGAATATGAAAATCGCGCATTTTGTGCATTTTGTGCATTTGCAAAAACTTCTCAAAATTCAAAGCTAGATTTCACAAGTAGATTATTTAAATACTAGTTTTTATCCTTAAACACAAATATCTTACTTAAAAAATAATTTGCTACTGTAACGATTGCTATTGAAATTAATGCTGCAATTAAATCATTTATTTTAAAGTAAGTAACAAACAGCCACATAAGAGCCATATCTAAAAACAACGTGGCAAGTCGTGAAGACGAAAAACTAATAAATTCTTGCATGTAATTTGGATTTGTGCTTTTAAAAACATATTTTCTATTTGTAAAATATGCAAATAAAACACCACTTGTCCATTTAATTAAATTTGCAATTTGCAATTCTATTGCATTATTTACATCTAAAAATGTTCTAGTTGATGCATAATAAAATATTAAACTAACAATAGTTGTTAAAACTCCAACAATTATATAATTTATGATTTCTTCATATTTTAAATATATACTTTTTATTTTTTTCATTTTTCTTCCTTTATTTTAATTATTAGTGATTTTTTTAAAATCTATCCTTAATATAATACAATTATATTTATCATTTGTAAATATTTTATTTTTTTACTTAATTCTCTGTTTTTCGACAATTTTTCTTTAATTAATTATGTAATATAAAATTAGGGTGTTTTGCATCCTTATATCCTATCTGCATTTCTCTTGACAAGTACTCAAAAATGTACTATTATTTTAATAGTTTGTTGTTAAATTTTGTGCTAATATGTCTCCGTGAAATATGGATAATCTAATTTAAAGGAGTGTATATTATTATGTACAGCTTATATGACATAATCAGTGAATTATGTAAAAACAAAGGAATAACTCCAGGGAAAATGTGTAAAGAAATTGGAATAAGTCGTGGACTCATTACTGATTTAAAGATGGGCAGAAAACACAATGCAACTGGAGCAACCTTAAAAAAAATAGCAGATTATTTAAATGTTTCTGTTGATTATTTATTAACTGGGAATTCGAAAGACGAAGATTTTTCAGATATAGAAATCATAACTAAGCTTTTAAATAATAACCCCGACCTCAAAACACTTTTAGAAAAATTATCTGATGTATCAACAAGCGATATACAGAAAATCATTCATATGCTTGATAATATTAAAAGTGAAAAAATTTAATTACCAAAGGAGAATCAATGAATACTGCAAAATCTAATAAAAGAATTATATATATAGTGATATCTATGATATTTATAGCTTTACCACATTTTATATCCCCGCCTAGTAATATGAGCGTTTCGGCATTTAATATCCTTGGAATTTTTCTTGGATGCTTAACTTTATGGATGCTAGAAGCTATAGATTGGCCTAGTGTTTTATGCATTGGCCTTCTTGGTATGATTCCCGAGCTTGGACTGGCTACCGTTTTAAAATCTGCTTTTGGCTCTGACACTTTTGCATTTTTAATGTTTACTTTCTTATGCACATACACCATTTCAAAAACTGGGTTTCTAAAAAGATGTGCGATAAAATTTATAACTAGTAAATTCAGCAAAAAAGGTGGTTGGTATTTTGTAGTATCTTTTTTTAGTGCAGTTATATTAATAGGCTCTTTTATGTCGCCAACTGTTATATTTATTTTATTTCTTCCTATACTAGAAGAAATTTGCAAATTACTAAACATAAAAAAAGGCGAAAAACTTTCTGAAATGCTTATTATAGGGCTTGCGTTTTGTGTTTCTGTTTCTTCTGGAATGACTCCTATTGCCCATGTTTTCTCTGTTATGGCAATGGGCTTTTATGAAACTGCAACTGGCGTTGCTATTAGTTATGCAGATTATATGTTCACAATGATACCTGTTGGAATAATCAGTGTTATTTGTTTATTATTAGTGTTTAAATTTATTCTTCGCCCTGATATGACAAAATTAAAAAATATTGATGTTTCTTCTTTAGCTAATGAGCTTTCTCCTATTACAAAAAAAGAAATATACGTTGTTAGTGTTTTTATTTTTGTTATTTTATTATGGGTTATTCCTGGAATATCAACTTCACTACCAATTTTAGCTAAAATCAAATCATTTGGTAGTGCCTTCCCTCCTATTGTGGGTATTGTTTTATATTCCATTGCAAGATTTGATAATGAAAATGTTTTAAATTTTTCCGATGCAATGAAAAATGGTGTACCTTGGTCTAGCTTAATAATGGCAGGGGCAACTTTGGCTCTTGGCGCTGGGCTCACTAACGATGCAATTGGCTTAAAAACATATTTAGTAGAAATACTTTCACCTATTTTAGCTACAATTTCACCTAGTGTTCTAGTTTTAATATTTGTTGCTTGGGCTTGTATTCAAACAAATTTATCTTCAAATATGGTAACTGTTACTGTTGTAACAAATGTTGCTATACCTATATTATCAGCCTATGGAGATGCTGTTAATACAGCAGCAGTTGTTTGCTTAATTGGTATGATGGGCGCTTATGCATTTGCAACACCTCCAGCTATGCCACATATTGCAATTTCTGCTGGCTCTGGTTGGACAAGTACAAAAAGCTTATTTAAGTATGGGCTAATATTTATGTTAATAACAACTTTAATTGCAAGTTTTATTGGATATCCTTTAGCTAGTATAATAATGTAGTATAAACTTTCTAATTCAATAAACTCTTACAAAAAAGAAGTACGTTACATAATGAATTTTTTAGAATCAAAAACATAAGGGAATGGCAAAAGCCATTCCCTTAATTTATATAAAAGCTCCTCTTTAAAAGAGAATAATAATTATTTTGATAGCTAAATATATAAAATCCCCATATTTACTAGGATATCAGGCTTTATTATATCTTTGATATCTATATTTATTAAAAAGAAACAAGTGGCATCTAGTCACTTGTTTCTTTTTTATCTTGCTATATAAAGTGTTTGTTTTTTAGTATAAAGCTATTAAATCAATTTTTTATTTAAAACAAATTTTCTTTGATGCTATCTCTAAATGATAATTTAACTTGTTTAATCCCACTACCCTTTAAGGTTTCGCTT
>CAZVOQ010000196.1:0-3265 GCA_964628475.1 uncultured Oscillospiraceae bacterium
ATCGCCTTTTTCTATTGCATTTATAGTTTGGCGAGATACTCCAACTAAATCAGATAACTGAGTTTGTGTTAAATCTTTTTGACCTCTTGCAGCTTTTAATTTTAAATTCTTACCCAAGTATGTCACCAACCTTTCTTTGATTTTAGTATATAATATACTATACAAAAAGTCAAGTATATTTGACTTTTATTAAAAAATAATTTACAAATTAAAAAAGGTGAATACTTTTGTATTCACCTGAAATTAAAATATTTAATGAGTTTCGCCCATTGCTATATTTATTTCTTTTGTATTTTTTAATGATTTAATAGCCTCAAATAAGCCATCTTTAATAGTTTCAATTGGCATACTAGCCATATTTGTGCCTTTTGCTGCAACTTGCTTTGCAGAAAAGGGAACATGGATAAAGCCACCTTTTAAATTATTATATTTTTTATCGATTAAATATAATAATCCATACATAATATCATTACAAACATAAGTTCCAGCTGTGTATGAAATATGGCTTGGAATTCCTGCGTCTTGTATTGCTTTAACCATATTTTTAACTGGTAATTTTGCAAAATATGCAGTTTCGCCATCATCTTTTATTATTTCATCAATAGGCTGATTCCCATCATTATCAGGGATTCTAGCTTCTTTAAGATTTATAGCAACTTTTTCGATTGATATCCCTGCACGTCCACCAGCTTGGCCTACACATAAAACAACATCAGGAGAAGTTTTGGTTATATGTTTTTCAAGTTCAGCCGTTGCTTTATCAAAAACAACAGGTATTTCTTTTTTTATAATCTGCATGCCATCTATAACATCAGGCAGTAACATTATTGCTTCATATGATGGATTAGTGCTCTCACCGCCAAAAGGCATAAAGCCAGTTATTAATATTTTCATGAATTTTGCCTTTCAATTAATTTTTAATCTAAGTTTTTTCTATCTTGGTCGCCATCGGCACGAAACATTGTGAAATTCTCAGGATTTGAAGTGAAAAAGAAGTAATCTATGTTTTTTTCTAATAATGGATTTAGATAGTTTGGGATAATATTTTCATCATCTTTTTCTCTTAAAGTAAATCCGGCTGAAATAGTGTCTACTCCAAAAGAGTAGCAATCACAGTATTCGGCATGGAATTGTTTTAGTAAAGGAGTAATTTGCCCATTTAATAAAGAGAAATCGGCTTTATTTCCGATATAATCAACTAATCTTAAAACAAATCCCTCGTCACTTTCATTTAATCTAAACACCACTAAAGCCTTGCAGATATTATCTTGATAAATGCCATAAACTAAATAATTATAATATGGGTTTTTAAAATATCTATTTTCTATATAATGAAAATCTTTTTTGGGGAAAATATCAGTTTTATTAATAAAATTATTTTTAACTTGAGTTGTATCATTAAATAATTTTAGTGCAACATTATTTTGAATGTTTAAAAGGGGATTAGGGATATTTTTGATATTTGCAATTTTATATTTTATATCATTGTTTAAAATATAATACTGATTTAATCTATCAGGATGATATCCTAAAAATGTGTAAAACGGCATTGTATTTTCTCTTATATTATTGCAAGAGATAACGCTTGCACCAGTTAAATTTTGCATAGCTCCCATCAATTCAAGACCTATTCCGTTTTTTCCTTTTTTGGCACACCAAATAGAAATCCAAATATCGCTGTTTTCGCTCTCACTGCATTTTATATATCCACAAATAGCAATAATTTTGCCTTCTTGATAATACCCATAAAAATTTGTCATATCTTTATCGACATAATAATAATTAAAGAAAGTTTCATTATTTACTAAAGGGTGCTTACTACCCCAGTTTTCATTTAAAAATTCTATAATGCTATTTTTCTCGCTTAGAAGAATACGTTTAATATTATTCAATTACACTTCCTCCAGTGATAGGCAGATTAACTCCAGTTATAAATCCTGCATCATTAGAAAGTAGAAATGCCATCGCTGGAACAACATCATTAACAGTTGCATTTCTTTTTAAAGGGTGGGCTGCTGCTGCCGCTTCAACTATTAGATGGCTAGTGTTGGCTAAAAAGTTAGTTTCTATCATGCTAGGGCTAACAGCATTTACAGTTACGCCAAAAGAAACATAATCAGCAGCAAGGCTTTTCATTAGTCCATTTAGTGAAGTTTTATTCATTATATAGCTAGCAGTGTTTTTAGGTGGGTTTGATAAAGTGTAGCTTGTTGACATAAATAAAACTCTGCCAAATTTATTCTTAGCCATTGCAGGCAGTATAGCTTTTGAAATTTTAACAGCAGATAAAATTTGAACATTGAAATCTCTTTTAAATAAATCTTCATCAAAATTTTTAAATTTAGTATTTACAACTGCTAGAGCAGGAAGATGTATAAAGTGCGTTATATCTAAGTTTTTTATTTCTAAAACAAAGCTATCAATATCTTCTTCTTTAGAAAAGTCACTACTGAAAAAACTAGCTTTAACGCTGTTTTCTTTGCAAAATTCTTTTAAAGAATCATAATTTGAATAAACTTGAAGAAAAAATTCACTGTTTTCATTATTTAAAGATAAGATAAGTGCTTTTCCTATATCACTAGTTGCACCCGTTATAAGATATTTGTTCATTCTATTGCTCCTTTATTCTCTTACGCCTAGCTGAATTTCAGCTTTGCAAACTTTTTTTCCATTTTGATTTTTAATAAATCCTTTTACAACGGCTGTTTTAAAAGTTTCGTTTAGTTCTTTTATTTCGCCACTAACTTCTAAAGTATCACCAGGGAAAACAGGAAGTGAAAATTTAGTTGATACGCTGTGTAGCAGGCAATTTTCGCCTGGAAGGTATACACCACACAATGTTGAAAACATACTTCCAAAAAGCATACCATGGCAAACTCTTGATGGAAATCCTTTTGAAATAGCATATTCTTTATTCATATGAATAGGGCTAATATCTCCAGTTATATCTGCAAATTTATCCATCATTTCTTCTGTTATATTAACTGTGAAACTATTAGATAACCCAATAGTTAAATCAGAAAAATTATAGTTGTTCATAATGTTTTTTCCTTTCGATAAAGTTTGTATCATTAAAAAATATATCCAATGATATAAACTAAAACCTTGTTTTAATTTTTAATGAAAATATTATATCATAAAATATAGTAATATGCAAAAAAGAGTTTTAAGAAAAATCTTAAAACTCTTTTTAATTAAGCGATTAATTTTTGAACTAAATCAACCATAGCTCCAACATTTTCAAGACCACTAACTTGTGCTAATT
>CAZVOQ010000197.1:0-3244 GCA_964628475.1 uncultured Oscillospiraceae bacterium
ATCAAAGATATATTGAAAATCAAATAAGAGAAGTGTTTGGGCTTGAGGGAACACCTATGAAGCTAATCGTAAGAGAACGAGGAGAATAAACAAAATGATAAATAATTATATAATTGCTTTTTTAATTGCTTATTTATTAGGCTCTTTAAATTTCGGTGTTATAATTAGTAAATTAGTATACAAAAAAGATATCAGAACTTTTGGTTCTGGAAATGCAGGTATGACTAATATGCTTAGAACTTTTGGCAAAAAAGCAGCAGCTTTAACTGTTACAGGAGATGCGCTTAAAGGCACTTTCTCGGTTATTATAGCTAGATTTATAGCTGATTACTGGGTGATGTTTTCAACAGCATCACAGGCAAGAGCAAGCTTTGATCAAGAGCTAACTTTATATATAGCTGTTTTAGGCTCAGTTTTAGGTCATATGTATCCTTTATATTTTAAATTCAAAGGTGGAAAAGGTATGGCTGTTGTAGCTGGGGCTATGATAGCGGTTACTCCTATTACTTTATTATTAGCATTAACAATATTTTTGTTTATTGCATTTGGAATTAAAATAGTTTCTTTAGCTTCAGTTGTAGCTAGCGTGTCATATTTATTTATCACTTTAATATATTTTTATTTTACAAACACTTTTTCTGCAATTAACTTGCTTATAGGAACGGGGCTTGTTTTAATGATAATATATTCACATCGTTCAAATATTAAAAGATTAATAAACGGAACAGAATATAAATTTGGGCAAGATAAAAATAAAAATTAAGTGTATAATAATATAAATAATCTTTATATTATCAAATATAATAAAAATTACCACTCTTTATAGAGTGGTAATTTTTTCATATAAGAATATTTGAAAATTTTTTGAGAATATTATAAGTAAATAATCTTTTAAAGATGAATTTTGAAAGGAATGGATAATAATATGAAAAACCTAACAGAAAAAGAATTAGGCGCTTATAATGAATTATTAACTCAGGAAAAAACTCTTATTGATAAGTGTAATTTTTATGCTCAAAACACAAAAGATCCAGCTTTAAAAAAGCTATGCAAAGAGTCGGCGCAAAAACATCAAGAACATTTTAATATTATATTTAAACAAATTCAGTAGGGGGAGATAAAGATGAATTACGATGATAAAACAATTTTAACAGATATGTTGCAATCGCAAAAATTTCTAGCATCAAATTATAATAACTATGCTGGAGAATGTTCGACAAAGGCTTCTAAAGCGAAATTAATGAAAATTTTAGGTGATGTACACGATACACAATTTAAAATATTTGAACAGATGCAAGCAAAGGGGTGGTATGAAACGCCAGCGGCTCCAAGTGATAAGGTTAACGAAGCTGTGCAAACTCATATAAAATGTGCAACAAACGTTACGCAAAATGCTAAAACTAGAGCTAAAAATCAAGTTAAAGCAAAAGCAATTGGAGCAAAAACTAATAAAAAGTAGAATTAAAAAAACAGTGAATTTTAAAGTTCACTGTTTTTTAGTTCTTTTTGTAGTTGCATATAATTGATAAATAAAGATATTCCTATAATAATTAACCAAATTATTTGAATAAGTATAAAGGAGTTTTCGGCTAGCATTTTATTTTGAATATATGAGTATTCATTATAAATATAGTTTTCATCAGAAGTAATAAAAAATGAAAATTCTTTAATTACTAAAACAATAGCTAGAATTAAGCAAATTAAGGAAAATATAAGCTGATAACTTCTCTCTTTTTTACTCATAATATTTTTTGAAATGCAAGCACATACAAAGTATAAAATAGGTATGCATAGTATAAAATAAAATTTTACTGAGTGGTGCACCCAATCACGGTTTAAAACGTGGCATATAATGTTATCAATGAAAAACTATTATTAAAGTTATTATAAATGCATTATAGCCTATTTTATATTGATTAAGTTTCTGGTATTCATCAAGTGTTTTATTATTTGTGTTCATAATTAAGTAAATCCTTTCTAATCTGTTTCTTTAGTAAAACGCCATCTTATATAAATTATATTGTAGCCTATGCTAGAAATTAGATAATATAGAGCGAATAATGGAATAACTATATTAAATTGTATTAGTCCATTTTCTATATATGAATAATTTAAAGTTTCGTTATTCAATCTTGAAAATTCAAAAATCAAAATAGATAAACTAAAAATATATATAAAAATTGCAAGTGGGAGCATTTTTTTAGAGTTTGTTTTCTCTTTTTTGTTAAAAGAAGCATCATTTATTATACAAAAAAAGTTAAAATATGAGCAAGGGATAAATAAGAGTATGTATGCTTCAGCAAATCCAGTTGCCCACTGAGTGCCATCAAACGTATAACCGCCATTTATAAAAACTAATAATGCTAGAATGATAAATGAATGCTTTGCAAATCTGTTTCGAATGCTCTTTTGATATTCATCAAAAAATGTAGGTAATTTTAATTTCATAATTAATAGCCCTTTCAAAAAAAATTAAATTTCTGATATTTCTTTTTTAGTTTTAATATTTTTGTATAGTATCGAAACGCCTAATGATAGCCAGTATATTGCAGTAAGTGGCATAAGTATTGTGCTATGTGCATATCCATTTTCAATAAAATGCTCCAATCCAATGCTATAAAGTGCAGAAATAGTGGTGTAAAGATTTAAAATGCCTATAAAAAGCGAAGCGTACATAAATGTTTTTCTTCTTTTTTGGGGCTCAACTTTAGTAAAATAAACATCGTTTAAAATTGCAAAAATTACAAAATACCCAAGTGCGATATACAAAATGACGCATGTTTGTGTTAGATAATCTGCCCATTCTCCAAAGAAATGAGAACAATAGCCATTAATAACAACAGTGAAAATCAGAACTAATTGAGTTTTAAAATATAGTTTATTTCTTATGCTCATTTGATATTCATCAAAAATTTGTTTTTTCATAATAATAATTCCTTTCTAATCTTCATATTCTTTCTTATCTTTATATAATCGAATTGCTAAGCAAATTGAAGTCAAAATCCATAAAAAGCCAGTGAGTATATCTAAAATGCCAGAAGTAAGCATATTATTTTCTATATAATTATCTAAACCAAAGGATTGATAATCTTTAAAACTTAAATAGAAATATTGTAAGCTAACTAAAAAGCTAGAAACAGCAGAAAGTAGTTTTGCAGATTTCGATACTTTATTGAGGAAATATACATCGTTTAGTATAGAAAAGGATATAAAATAGCAAAGTGGTATGTGTAAAATAGTAATT
>CAZVOQ010000198.1:0-3215 GCA_964628475.1 uncultured Oscillospiraceae bacterium
TGCCTAGATACAGGCGCAACTTACATGCATGGATTTGCTTTATATCTTTCATTCAACTTTATCAATGCCACTTTTTCATTTGATAGAAAATCAAATTTTTCCAGATTTTCAAAAGTATTATCGTATGCTAATTATAAAATCGTTTTATCTAAATATTTGCTTGGGTATTTTTTCTTATTAGCACCTACTATAATTTCAATTACATTAGGCTATTTTGTGACTAACCCTCTTAATGAGCCACTTTTATATTATGTTTATACACTTAGTACTACTGCATGTATTTTTGCAATATTTATTGCTATTCAGTTTCCAGCTATTTTTAAATTTGGACTTGAAAAAGGTATATTAGCTAACACTTTATTCGCAATATTTCTATTGCTTTTAACTACTTTTTTATCCGATATTTTCATTGATTTATTCAATACTTTATATCATAATTTTGCTATTTTACTGCTTTTCACTATAATTATGAATGTTTTTTCAATTTTCATTAGTGTTTATTTTTATAAAAAAAACTTGTATAATCAATCTATATATCGATAATTTAACTTCAACTAAAAGAAAGGTTTTCTATTTATGAAAAAAATTATATTATTAATTTTAATTTTCTCATCATGCTTTTTAATTACAGGTTGCACAGATACTTCTAATAACAAAACAGAGCCCGAAACTACAAAATCAACAGCAACTGCATATCTATATGGGGAAACTCATGGTGTGCCTGCTATCTTAGAAAAAGAATTTGAACTTTGGAACAATTATTATCAAAATAATGAGATGCGACATCTATTTATTGAGTTTCCTTTTTACGGAGCAGAATACTTAAATTTATGGATGCAATCGGAAGATAACTCTATTTTAGATGAAATTTTTAATGATGTTAAAGGCACAGCAGCGGATACCCCTGAAACTAAAGAATTTTTTATAAAAATAAAAGAAAACTGCCCTGAAACAATTTTCCATGGAATAGACGTTGGGCACCAATATCAAACTACGGGAGAAAGATATCTAAATTATTTAACCCAAAATAATTTAGAAGATAGCAAAGCTTTTATTTTAACACAGGAAGCGATATCTCAAGGAGAAGAATTTTATTCTAATGACGATTATGAATATCGTGAAAATATGCTTGTAGAGAATTTCAAACGTGAATTTGATAGCCTTGAAAATCAAGATATAATGGGTATTTTCGGCTCAGCACACACTGATTTAAATACTTATATTTCAAATGATACTCTTAATATGACTAGCCAATTAATCGAATATTATGGCGAAAACATAAAAGCTGAAAGCCTTACATATCTTACTCTTGTAAATGAGCCAATGAGAATTGATACATTAACTATTAATAATAAGGATTATCAGGCAGAATATTATGGCAAACAAGATTTATCTAGCCTTTTCCCAGATTTTTCTCACAGAGAATACTGGAAATTAGTTGATGCTTTTAATGATTTTAAAGATAATGACACCACTGGCAATATTCTCCCTTTTGATAATTATATTATGAATTTAGAGCTTGATAATATATACATTATAGATTACACAAAACAAGACGGCAGTGTTATTAGAGAAATTCACACATACACTGGATATGAATGGCAAGGAATGCTTGCAACGCAAGAAATCATTCAATAAAAACAAAAATCGCTGATATAATTCTATCAGCGATTTTTATTTATATAAGCTATTCAAAATAAAATATATCCTCAAATTTTTTATCGAGTGCAACGCAAAGAATAAGTGCAAGTTTTGCTGTTGGATTAAATTGCCCTGTTTCAATTGAGCTTATAGTATTCCTTGATACCCCAACCATTTCAGCTAGCTGACTTTGAGAAAGCTTTTTAATATTTCGTATCACTTTTAGATTATTTTTCAAAATAAGCGCATTGTGCTTTTCTATCATAATTTCAAAATTCCCTTTTAGTAAATAAAATGAATAATACTATAAATAGCTACTATTATTCCTATTATTGCTTTTACAAGCTCTAATATTTTTTTATTATAAAAATACAAAACAAATGATTGTATTGCCATTATTATAAACAATAAAAACAAAAATATAAAAGGATTCGCAAACGGCTCTACACCTTGAAATATTTGTATAGTGCTAAACATTAGCATTATACCTATAATCGCAACTAATAAAATTAAAGCAATTATATTTGCATTTTTTTGAACGTCAACTTCCCATTCATCAGCTATTTTATTTTCTTTTTTAGCCCTATTTAATATTTCTTCTTTATTCATAAACTCTTCTCCTTTACTTATTTTAAATATTTTTGACAAGTTTTCTTTGCATCTACATTATATCATCGCCAAGTAAACTTGTCAAGATGCAAGTATTTTTAAGCAGTTCACTATAAAGCAAATACTAAAACAAAAATAATGTTAAAATTATTTAGATTATTATTAAAAACTTAAACTCTAGCTTTTTACATACGCAATATAATTAGACGCAGATTTTATTTTAACAAGGAATGATAATCTATCATAATATAAAACTCTCTTATATTACATTATATTAAAACAAAAATTATTCGATAAAAAAATATTTTTAATTTTTTTTTCAAAAAACCCTTTACAAAATGAAAATCTATGCTATAATAATAACAGTAATGATTATCATTATTGTTATTAAGCAAACGGAGGTGCCAAAATGGAAGTTGTTAGAAAAAACAGCAAAAAGCGTGAAGCTATATTAAATGTTATTAAAAATACAGACTCTCACCCAACTGCTGAATGGATTTATCAAAAGTTAAAGCCAGAAATAAAAGATTTAAGTCTTGGCACTGTGTATCGTAATTTAGCCTTATTTGTAGCTAATGGCGATATCATAAAAGTTGCAACGGTTGACAATCAAGAAAGATACGATGCAAGAATTAATGAACATTCGCATTTTATTTGTAATAGCTGCTCGGCTGTTATTGATATCGAAAACCCAAAAAGCAGTGATGAATTAATTACCAATATAGGCAAGAACTATAATTTCAATATATCTTCATATAATCTAAGTTTTTATGGAGAATGCGAGAATTGCAGTTCACATAAAATAAAAAATTAACAGAGAAAAAATCAATTGGAGGATTTTAAAATGAACAAAAAATTTGTATGTACAGTTTGTGGCTATGTTCACGAAGGAAGCGAAGCACCATCAGTATGTCCAACTTGTAAAGTAGGACCAGAAAAATTCATGGAAAAAGCAGAAGGCGAAA
>CAZVOQ010000199.1:0-3214 GCA_964628475.1 uncultured Oscillospiraceae bacterium
AATTATAAAAGCTTTGCTTTTATAATTCTATTCTATATTTTGAATTTGCTCTCTAATTTTTTCAATCTCACTTTTTATATCAACAACTAATCTTGTGATTTCAATATCATTAGATTTTGAGCCAATTGTGTTTGCTTCTCTGTTTAATTCTTGAGTTAAAAAATCTAGTTTTCTGCCTTGCGGTTTTAAATCATTTAATATCTCTTCATATTGCATTAAGTGGCTGTTAAGTCTTGTTATTTCTTCATCTACTGCTGTTTTATCTGCAAATATTGCTGACTCTGTTAAAATTCTTGCATCATCAATTTGTTTATCTTCTAAAATAACTTTTAATTTAGCAAATAATTTTTTTGTGTAATCATTAACCCTTTGAGGAGCAGTTTCATTTATCGTTTTTGTAATTTGTTTAATAATTAAAAGCCTTGAAATTATATCTTCTTTTAGTTTTTCGCCTTCAATTCTTCTCATATTTATAAATTCAGTTAGAGTTTTTTCTAAAACAAAAGATACATCTTGCCATAACTTTTCAGTGTCTTCTTCATTTTTAACTGGAACTAAAACACCATCATATTTTACAATTTGCATAACATCTTGAATTTTATCTATTCCAAGTTCATCTGCAATTGAATTTATTGCTTCAAAATAGCTTTTTGCTAGCGGAATATCTGTTGAAAGACTAACGCTACTTGTTTCGATATTTCTAATTGAAAGGCTAACCTCAATTTTACCCCTTGAAACCCTTTTAGATACTTCTTTTTTAATTTTATCATCTAAAACAAAAAATATTCTAGGTATTCTTGAAGAATATTCAAAATACCTATGATTTACACTCTTTATTTCAATTGTTATATCTCTACCATTAATTACTTCATTAACTTTGCCATATCCCGTCATACTATAAACCATTTTCAAAGCCTCCATATTTACACTATTCTACTACAAAACAGCCTTTGGTGTCAATAAAAAACAGAGCTTAACTCAATTAAACTCTGTTTTTTAATATATTATTAATTAATTATTTATTTTTAGTGTGCACATGGCTTAAATAAACTTTGATTTAAAATGATTTCTCCCTCATTTTTAAAGAAAACATTTTTATATCTTACAAAATTTTCAATTTGCAAATTAAAAGTGAATTGTTCAGCCCCTTGGCTTTCGCCTAATGCAACAGATGCTCTAATTAATCCATCTAAAAATCTATCATCTGGAGGATTAATATCTAGCATATGAGTTGTATCGCCGTCAACTGAAAATAAACTCCAGCCAAATAAATCAGCGCCATCTGATAAGATGTATCCTTGCAAATCTCCTTTAAATCTATTGTTATTTAAAAGAGCGATAACATCTGGCTCTAAAATAGGTTTCATTGAGTACATTAATTTTTTCTCCTAATTTTTAATATATTATCTTCTACCGCCATCTTTTTTTGCAATTGGTTTTCTCGCTGTTGTTTTTTTACTAGATTGGCTTCTTGAAGTAGTTTTCTTTTGATAATCTTGTCTTGTTTTTGGTTTTTTCTCGCTAGCTGCTTTAACTTGGTTATCGTTCTTGCACCTTTTGAAGCTGCACCTTTTAAAGCTAAAACTTCTGATGGCTTTAATTCTCTATAAGCACCAGGCTTTAACATACCTAGTTTTACAGCGCCAATACTTTTTCTACTAAGCCTAACAACTTCAAGCCCAACCGCCTCACACATTCTTCTAATTTGACGATTTTTCCCCTCAGTGATAGCCATTTCCATAACAGTTCTATTTTCTTCTTGTGTTACAACTCTAATAATTGCAGGCAAAGTTTTTGAGCCATCATCTAAGTAAACACCGTCTGTTAAAGCGATGATTTGTTCTTCTGATGCCATTGGATTAACAGTAACCCTATACATTTTTGAAACTTGGTGTGATGGATGCATCAATGAATTTGCAAAATGACCATCATTAGTTAATAAAATTAACCCTTCACTATCTTTATCAAGCCTTCCAACTGGGTAAACTCTTTCTTTTATATCGCCAATTAGCTCCATAACTGTTTTTCTGCCTCTATCATCAGCTGCAGTTGTTATATATCCTCTTGGCTTATGAAGTAGATAGTATTTATATTCTTTTTTCTTATTAAAATAAATGTTTTCTCCGTCTATTGAAACAATATCTTTTTTAACATCCATTTTATCGCCTAAGCTTACAGGACGCCCATTTAATTTAACTCTACCTTCTTTTATTAATTTTTCAGCTTGTCTTCTTGAAGCGTATCCTTGATCAGACAGAGCTTTTTGTATTCTAGTATCTCTCATTTTATCCTCTTATTTCTAGGCTTTATCGGTATTTTCATCAATTTTTGTAGCAACTATATCGCCTGCTTCATCAGCAGTGTTAGTAGCTGGGCTTTTACTGAAAAATCCTTCCACCTTACTCATAACATCAGGCACCATATTAAGCACCCTGTCAACAGTTTGTCCGCCTTCTGCAAATTGCAGTAATCGAACATTTCCTTCTTGAATAACTAAAAATCCAACTGGAGTAACCGAGGCGCCAGAAGACGCTGCACCTCCAAAAAGATCTTTTTGTTTTTGGTTTGTAAAATCTGTACCGCCTGAAATAAATGCAAATGTTGCTTTTGAAACTGGTATAATAGTTGTTTTTTCATCAATTTTTAAAGGCTGTCCCATAATTGTTTGTGAATCTACTAGATCACGCATCTTTTCAAGTGCTTTTGCCATTAATTCTCCCACTGGATGCTGTTTGTCCATATCAATACTATTCCTTTCTATTTTAAGCGTTTTCAATTATTTTAGTTTTTTCTTCTTTGTTTAAATAAGTTTTCTTATAATAAATATATTGCTTATATAAATATATTAAAACAGCCAACAAAAATCCTGTGCGTGCCGTTATTTTAATATAGAAGTATTCTTTGTCTTTTAAGATATTTTCAAAATCAGGCACAAAAACTGGGTTTTCATAGCTGATAAAGAATTTTGCTTGTAATTGAGTGGATAAAAGATAAAAAGCATTTGTTATATTCCCATACATTTTTTGAGTTTTAAGTGGATTTTCAGCATGTATTGGAACCGTGAAACATATGTTTGTAAATTTTATCTTTTTAGCTAAAACTGCAATAAATCCATTTAAAGATTTTACTACATCTTTTATTATACTAAATATTTCAGTAAAAGACAAATCATTTAATAATTCATCTTTAATATTTTTCTTTTCTTTTTTTGTTT
>CAZVOQ010000200.1:0-3206 GCA_964628475.1 uncultured Oscillospiraceae bacterium
GTGAAAGTAACTTTAGAAGAGCATACACACTAACTGATGGTAATATGATTGAAATCTTTACAAAACCAATTACAGCTGTTATCATGATTGCTTGTATAATAATGATTTTAGGCCCAGCTTTAAAACCATTATTCACAAAAATGAAAAACAAAAAAGCTTCTTAATTTTATTTAGATTTTAAAGCAATAAAAAACCTCCTGATAAAACAGGAGGTTTTTTTAGAAATATTATTTAATAATTATATATTTTTGGTAGTGTTGATTTGCAAATGTCAACAAATTCAACAAAGCCTTTAGGTGGAGCTAAGTTTTTAGCATGGATAACAGCTAATGGCCATTCTGGCTTTAATTCTGGTTCTATGTTATAATAATTAGGCGGATTAACTTTATCAAAAATATTTGGATAAGAAGATGGAATTAATGAAACAGCTAATCCCTTACTTACTAAATTAACAATAGTTTGAAGATTTCTCGTTTGGTATTTAACATTCGGAACAAAGCCTGCATTTTTACAAATTCTTATAACTTCTTGCTGTGTTCTCTGGTTTGGCGCATTTAAAATAAATTGTCTATTTTTTAAAGATTTGACATCTATGTATTTTAAATCCTCGCCTTTATCATATGCTAGTTCATTAAGTGCATCATCTTTAGATAATGCAACTAAGAATTTTTCATGTCCAATAGGCACTACTTCTAAATTAGGATTTGAAATTGGAAGATGTATAATGCCAACATCAACAATACCTTTGACTATCTCTGCTTCAATTTCAAAGGAGTTACCTTCAATTATTTCAAGCTTAACGTTTGGGTATCGCAAATTAAATTCTGATAAAACAACTGGCAATGTTATTGCACCTAGAAAAAAGGTTGTCCCTATGGTTAGCTTACCGCTGTTTTTTTCGTTCATTAAAGAAATAGAATGCTCAAGATTTCTATAAAGTTCTATCATCTTTCTTGCATGTTCATTATAAATATCTCCTGCCACTGTTGGAATAATTCCCTCAATTGTGCGCTTAAAAAGCTCTGTTCCAGTGTCTTCTTCTATTTTTTTTATAATTCTAGTTAGAGTAGGCTGTGATACATATAATCTTTCAGCAGCTTTTGTTATTGAACGATTATCATAAACAGATATAAACGCTTGTAATTCCTTGATATTCATAAACAGCATCCCTTCTAATTTTAAATCTTATATTAATCATATTATACCAAAGTTGAGTTATAATAGTCAACAAAACAGCTAAAGAAACGGAGTGATAATATAAATGAACTTTTTTACAACAATGCTAGTTGCATTAATTGTCGGCACAATATTTTATAAATTAAAAATTCCAGGTGGAATGATGATAGGCGCAATCTGTGGGGTTGCCGCTTTTAATATTATCACTAGTAATGCATATATGCCCTATGAGGGTAAATTTTTAGCCCAAACTATATCGGGTGCTTTTATCGGAGTTTCGATATCTAAAAATGATTTACAGCAATTTAAAAAGCTACTTAAACCATTATTCATATTAGTTTCTTCTTTATTAATTTTAAATATAACGGTAGGTTTTATTGTTTTTTATTTAACCGATTTAGATTTTTTAACTAGCTTTTTTATAGCTGTGCCTGGTGGCATGTCAGATACACCTATTATTGCCCAAGAAATTGGTGCTGATGGCGCAGTAGTTGCAGTATTGCAATTCGTTAGAATGTGCGTTGGAATAGGCTTTTTCCCAAGTTTTATTCAATTAGTTGCTAAAAATGAAACAAACACTTATAAAGGTAGCATGAAATTAACTAAATCTATATTTAATAATAAAGGATTTATCATCACTGTGATTGTGGCTTTATTCGGTGGTATTGTTGGAGAATTTTCAAATATTCCAGCTGGCACCTTAGTATTTTCTTTAATATTCACAATAATCGCAAAGCAATTTTTTAATGAATGTATGCTTCCTGTTTTTGTTCGAAGAGCAGCTCAAATTTTAGCTGGCGCATACATAGGCAGTTCAATGACATATTCTGATTTTTTAGCCATTGGCGATTTAATTGTTCCTGCTATAATTTTAGTTTTAGGCTATTTAATAGCTTGTATAATTATATCAAGACTTCTTAAAAAATATTGTGGATTTACGCTTAAAGAAGGCATGCTTTGTGCAACTCCTGCAGGGGCTTCTGATATGGCTTTAATTAGCGCTGACATCGGAGTTAACAGCCCAGACGTAGTGGTTTTACAGATAGCTAGAATGCTCTGTGCAATCATAATATTCCCTCAAGTTATTAATTTAATATATACTATATACACTTTATTTATATAGCAAATTAAAATAGTGTTATTTTATATTTACATATTTTTATAAAGGAGCTTTTATGAACAACTATGAAGAAATGCAAATTCCCCATTGGGATAAATCAGGCAATGAAAAATTAAATGCCCTTCTTAAAAAAGAGGGCATAATTAAAGATAATAATATTGAATATACTGTTGGAATATTTCACAATGATGATTTAGTCGCAACAGGTTCTTATTTTAAAAACACATTACGCTGCTTAGCAGTTGATTCTAGCTATCAAGGAGAAGGGCTTTTAAATAAAGTTGTGTCCCATCTTATTAATTTAAAAGCACAGCAAAATGAATTTCATTTATTTTTATATACAAAAACAGATAAAACTGCTTTTTTTAATGACTTAGGTTTTTATAAAATCGCAACTGCCGATAATCTTGCAACATTTATGGAAAATCGTAAAGATGGGTTTAATAAATACCTAGATAATCTATCAAAAGAAACTCCTATTAACCAAGGCAAACATGCAGCAATAATTATGAATGCTAATCCCTTTACTCTAGGTCATCAATATTTAGTTGAAACAGCAGCTTTACAATGCGATGTTTTACATATTTTTGTAGTTAGTGAAGATGCTTCTTTAGTTCCATTTGATGTAAGATATAATCTAGTTAAAAAAGGGGTTTCTCATTTATCTAATGTTATTTTACATAAAACAGATAATTATATTATATCTTCTGCAACCTTCCCTTCTTATTTTATTAAAGAAGAAGAAGATATAACAAAAGCTCAAGCTGAAATAGATGTTTGTGTCTTTACTTCAATTGCAAAAACTCTAGGTATAACCCATAGATTTGTTGGCGATGAGCCTTTTAGTAAAGTTACTAATATATACAACTCTGTTATGAGTAAAATCTTAAGTGATAATAATATCGAATTC
>CAZVOQ010000201.1:0-3197 GCA_964628475.1 uncultured Oscillospiraceae bacterium
TTTATATTTATATAAAATTGTTTTGCCATAGATTACGGCAAAAAACTTAATCGTTCATGAATAGAATAAAAATCCCAAAATGGGGGGATTATAACGATGAAAACGATTAAGATGTCAATTTTATATTTATATAAAATTGTTTTGCCATAGATTACGGCAAAAAACTTAATCGTTTATGAATAGAATAAAAATCCCAAAAGGGGATTTTTATTCTATTCTAAATCACGTAATTTATAAAAATGCCAGCCAATAAATGTGAATACTAGCATTGAGATATAAAATATAGCAGCAAAAATCATAGTTTGGGTTTCTAGGTTAACAACTGCTTCTGGGTGTAGCATTTCAAAAGGACTAAAATATTTAAAAAATGATAAATTATCAGGGGCAATAGTGCTTAAAAATCCAAACATATATGTTACTAATACAAGCATACTAGCAATAGAAGCGGCTGGTATTTTACTTGATATTCCTGCAAGCATGCTACCAATACCTAAAAAAACAAAGGTTGTAATACTAGATAATTTTAATATTTGCCAAGTATTAATTAAAGAAAAAGTTTCGCCACCATTAATAAATCCACAAACCATAACAGAAAAAAATGCTCCTATTAAAACAATCATTAAAGCAGCATATGAAGTTAAAAATTTTGAGATATAAATTTCACTTCTAGTTGTGTTTAAAGAATATAAAAAATCAATAGTTTTTTGTTTTTCTTCACTAGCAATAATGTTTGCTGAGAATATAGCTATAAAAATACTAATAGCAATTAAGATTAGATTATAAATCATTCCGAAATACCCAGTGTGAGTTGAGATAGAAGAAAAATCTTCCATTCCAAAAAGCTGCATTAATCCATCTGGCATAGCTTCCATTTTCATATAAGCTAAATCATTCATAGAAGGGAATAGAATCATATATAAAAACATTAAAGAGGTTATGGATATTGTCCATATTAATATTTGAGTTTTATGAATTTTTAAATTGAATTTAACTAATTTTATAATATTATTCATGATTAGTTTTCCTCCTTATAATATTTAATGAATTCATCTTCAACACTACGATTTTTAATTTCAAGAGTCGCTAAATCAACGTTTGAAAGTTTTTTAATTAAATCATTTATATCGCCATCAAATTCAAATTTTTCTTCTTTGCCATCTTTAGTTTTATATTCAACAACTTGAACTTTTTTCAAAGCACGAGAGTGCAAATCAACATCATCAACTATTTTGCCATCTTTAATAATAAGAACTCTATCACAATATTTTTCAATTTCAACTAAGTTATGGCTAGAAAGGAAAATGGTGGCTCCAAGTTTTCTTTTTTCTAAAAGCATATCAAAGAATTTTTCTTGCATAAATGGATCTAGTCCACTAGTAGGCTCATCAAGAATTAATAATTCTTTTTCAGATAATAACATTTGAATTATTGCAACTTTTTTTCTGTTTCCAAGGCTTAAATCAGATATTTTTTTTGTTTCATCTAATTCAAAGTATTTAAAAAGCTCAGTTGCCTTTGAGTATTCGATTTTTTGGAAATTACAATAAAAATCAAAAAGCTGTTTTCCAGTTAAATTATTATAAAAATTGGAATCACTAGACATATATGCAGTTTTTTCTTTAACTTCTTTAGATCTTAGAGCACTATTCAAATCACCGATTGATAATACTCCGAGCGTTGGGAATATAAAATTTAGTAAAGCTCTAATAGTGGTACTTTTACCAGCTCCGTTTTTCCCAACAAATCCGACAATTTCCCCTTTTTTTACATGGAAACTAATGTCACTAACAGCTGTGAAATCTCCGTATTTTTTTGTGAAGTTTTTGGCTTTAATCATAAAGCTATTCTCCTTTTAAATTATATTTATAAGTTTATCTATGTTTTTAATATATCATTTTTGTTTATGTATTGCAAATAAAAAAACTAGGCAGATATTGCCTAGTTTTTTATTGTTTATAATTTTTCAGCTCCAGGGCGTCCGTGACAATGTTTGTATTTCTTACCACTTCCACATTTGCAAGGATCATTTCGTCCTATTTTTTCTACTTTATCTGGAGTTTTTCTAATAGGAGCACTCTCAGCACCACCACTAGTGCCAGTTACTTTTGCTACTTGCTCACGTTTAATAGGAGCTGCAACTTTTACTTGAGCGGCAATAAGCATTTTAGTTGTGTCTTGACGAATATTCTCAATCATTTCATCAAACATATCAAAGCCTTCTATACGATATTCATTAACTGGATCTCTTTGGCCATATCCACGAAGACCGATACCACGTCGAAGTTGATCCATGGCATCGATATGTTCCATCCATTTTTTATCAACATTTCTTAATAGGGCAACTCTTTCAAATTCACGCATTTTTTCTTCGCCAAGAAGTTCTTCTTTTGCTAAAAGAACTTTAGTAGCCTTATCTATTAGATATTTTGATAAATCATCTTTTGTAAGCTTTGAAAGCTCTTCATCAGAGTAAAACAGTTCGGCATCGCCAATTAGCCAGCCACGATATGTGTCTTTAAGGCTTTGAATATTCCATAATGAAGCATTTTCCTCAGAACAGAATAAATCAACATTTGAAGTGATTGATTGCTCAACCATAGATTTAACTTCTTGTGAAACATCTCCACCAGAAAGAACATCGCCTCTTTGTTTATAAATAATTTGCCTTTGGCTATTCATAACTTCATCGTATTTTAAAACGTTTTTACGAATATCAAAGTTTCTACCTTCAATACGTTTTTGGGCAGTTTCGATAGTGTTTGTAAGCATTTTATGCTCGATTGGCATATCATCAGGAACAGAGTTTGAAATGAAAGTGCTTGCAGGAGAATTTGCAAATAATCGCATTAAATCATCTTCAAAACTGATAAAGAATATACTTTTACCAGGATCACCCTGACGCCCAGCACGACCACGCAACTGATTATCAATTCGGCGTGACTCATGTCGTTCAGTACCTAAAATTACAAGCCCACCAGCGTCTTTTACAGCTTTTGCATCACTAGAAAGTAGTTGTTTATATTTTTCATCAAGGTTTTTAAATTCTTCTCTTTGAGAAATGATTTCTGCATCGGTAGTTTCAAAATAACTAGTTGCATTTTCTATCATTTCTTCGGTGTAGCCTTTTTTACGAAGTTCAGACTTTGCCATAAACTCAGGGTTACCACCAAGGATAATATCAGTACCACGACCAGCCA
>CAZVOQ010000202.1:0-3195 GCA_964628475.1 uncultured Oscillospiraceae bacterium
CTTTTCCAAGCTCTGATTCAATATAAAATTCATCGCTATATTTTTTCATATTAGGAAGCCCCATTCCAGCTCCAAATCCTAAATTTCTTATTGCAGAGTTTGCACTAGAATAGCCTTCTGTCATAGCAAGATTTATATCTTCAATACCAGGACCTGAGTCAGTTAAAAGTAGAACTACTTGATCTGGAAAAATATCAGCTTTAATATCGCCACCACCAGCGTGGATAGCTAAATTAATTTCTCCCTCGTATAAGCTAATAGAAATATTCCTTATTTTATCCGATGGTAAGCCCAGCATTTTAAGGTTTTTTTTCAAATCAGCAGATGCAACGCCAGCCCTAGTGAAATCATCACCAGGAACTGTGTATTTATATGTAATTTGATCCACTATAATGATCCTCTTAAACCATGATTATATAAAATACCACAGGCAGAAAACATTGTTAGTTTAGTTGATAAAACACAGATGCCTTTTTCTTTTGCAAGCTCTATTGCAACTTCATCAGGTTCTTTACCTCTAACGTAAACTACACATTTCATGTCCATCATATCGGCAGTGCGAATAACTTGAGGATTATTAAGTCCTGTTAGTAAAACTCCTTGATCTTTAACGAATGCTAAAACATCGCTCATCATATCACTGCCACATGCAGATAATACTTCTGAGAATAATAATTTGTCCTCGCTGTAACTTTTTGCGCTTAATAGTGTTTGTATTTCACGGATTTTCAAAATAGTGTCCTCCTAAAAAAATAGTGTTTTAAAAGCATAATGTTAGATTTATGCTTTATTATATATAGTATATCATATCTTAAAGAAATATAAGATGTGCAAAGTTAACAAAATTTAATGGAAATAATTATGTATAGTATATGAATATATATGAAAAGCTAATTAATCGGTAAAATAATATTGAAACACAGTCTGTGATTTGTTATAATTTTAACGTGAGAAGTTGCGCTGATTTCTTACAAAGATATTATTTACAAGGAGGCTTATATGAAGCACGTAAAAGTGACACCATTTAAAGGCACAAAAGAACAAGAAAGAAAACTTGGCTTGTGGCTTGCTGAGCATGGGCAAGAAAGAGGAAGTGCTATGCCAGCACTACAATATGCTCAAGAAGTTTATGGATATTTACCGATTGAAGTTTTAAGAGTAGTAGCTAAAGGAGTTGGGAAATCTTTAGAAGAAGTTTATGGAATTGCAACTTTCTATTCACAATTCTCTTTAACACCAAAAGGAAAATACAAAATCGCAGTCTGTCTTGGTACTGCTTGCTATGTTAAAGGTGCAGGTAAAATATTAGAAAAATTAGAAACTCAACTTGGAATTAAAAGTGGCGAGTGCATGGAGAGCGGAAAGTTTTCACTTGAAGCATCAAGATGTATCGGCGCTTGTGGTCTTGCGCCAGTTTTTACAATAAATGAAGATGTTTATGGAAGAATTGCAGAAGATGGTGCAGAGCTTGAAGGCATTTTAGATAAATATAGGGATTAATTATGTTAGAGCTTTCTTTAAATATACTGGATATAGTGCAAAATTCGATTTCTGCAAATGCAAAAAATATTAAAATAGAAATAAAGCTTATAGAAGACAACTTAATAATAGTAATAGAAGATGATGGCAAAGGAATGGACAAAGAAACATTAAAAAATGTTCAAAATCCATTTTTTACAGGAAGAAAAACCCGAAAAGTAGGGCTTGGAATTCCATTTTTTAAGCAAGCAGCTGAACTTTCGAGTGGTTACCTTGAAATAGAAAGTGAACTAGGAAAAGGAACAAAAGTGAGTGCTGTGTTTAACACAAAAGATATAGATTTTATGCCACTTGGAGATATATGGGACACAGTGGGAATCCTTGTGCAACTTAATCCAACAGTTGAATTTATATATAAAGTTGCTAGTGAAAATGAAGAATTTGTTTTTGATACTAAAGCGATTAAAGAATACTTAGAAACTGACGATTTATCAAACTTTGAAATTATTGAGTGGATAAAACAATATATTAAAGAAAACCAATTTACAATATTAAAGCGAAGTATATAAACTTCAAATTATACGAAAGGAAAGTATAAAATATGAAAAGTTTAGAAGAATTAAAAGCAATTAAAGATAGAATGCGTCCGATGGTAAATACTCGTGAAGCTAATGATGACACAATTAGAGTTGTTATCGGTATGGCTACATGTGGCATAGCTGCAGGAGCAAGACCAGTTTTAAATGCTTTCAGCAGCGAAATGGCAAAATTAAAAGTTGAAAATACAGTTTTAGTTCAAACTGGCTGTGTTGGCATGTGTGAATATGAGCCAATCGCTGAAATATATGAAGGCGATAAAAAAACTACTTATGTTAAATTAGATGAAGAAAAAGCAAAGCGCATAGTTTTAGAGCATTTAATTGGTAAAAATCCAGTTAGCGAATTTACTATTGGTGCAATAAAAGATTAAGAAGTACAGTTTTATATAATGTAATATAAAACATCAAGAAAGGAAATTGTATATGTACAGAAGTCATGTTATGGTGTGTGGTGGTACAGGCTGTACTTCATCAGGCGCGCCAAAGATTATAGAAGAATTCAACAGACAACTTGCAAAAGCAGGGCTAAATGAAGAAGTTAAAATTGTTCAAACAGGTTGTTTTGGGCTTTGTGCACTAGGTCCAATTGTTGTAGTTTACCCAGAAGGTAGCTTTTACAGCATGCTAGAGCCAGCTCACGTTGAGGAAATTGTTAATGAGCATTTATTAAAAGGTAGAGTTGTAACTCGTCTTTTATATGATGAAACAGTTGATAAAGGCACAACAAAAAGCCTTAATGAAACAAACTTTTATAGAAATCAAATGAGGGTTGCACTTCGTAACTGTGGTGTTATTGATCCTGATAATATAGAAGAATATATAGCATATGACGGCTATGCTGCTTTAGGTAAAGCATTAACTGAAATGACTCCAGAAGAAGTGACTAAAGAAATTTTAGATTCAGGGCTTCGTGGAAGAGGCGGCGGCGGCTTCCCTACAGGTAGAAAATGGCAGCTTGCAGCTATGAATGATGCAGATCAAAAATATGTTTGTGTTAATGCCGATGAGGGTGACCCTGGCGCATTTATGGATAGAAGTATACTAGAGGGCGATCCTCATGCTGTTATTGAAGCTATGGCTATAGCTGGATATGGCATTGGCGCAACTCAAGGATATA
>CAZVOQ010000203.1:0-3165 GCA_964628475.1 uncultured Oscillospiraceae bacterium
AAAGCTAATGACAAAAAATAATAAAACGAAAAAGAAAAGGAATTATATTAAAATGAGAATAATTATAGATGCTTTTGGAGGCGATAACGCCCCTTTTTCAACACTTCAAGGCGCAGCGAGCGCAGTAAAAGAGTATGGCGTTAATATTTTAGCAGTTGGCGATATTAAAAAAATGCAAGACTGCTTAAAAGAAAATAATATTTCAAGCGAAAATATAGAATTTCTACAAGCCGATGATGTTTTTGATATTGAAGAAGATCCAGCAGATATCGTTAAAAAAAGAGATACAACATCACTGCATGTAGCCTTAAAAGCTTTAAGCGAAGGTAAGGGTGATGCATTAGTTTCAGCAGGCTCTACTGGGGCCTTAGTTATGGGTGCAACATTTATTGTTAAAAGAATTAAAGGCTGCAAAAGGCCAACTATTGCAACAGTTGTCCCTTGCGCTAATCCAAATGGATTTTTATTATTAGATAGTGGTGCAAATACACAGGTGCGTGCCGATATGCTAAATCAGTTTGGTACAATGGGCTCTATTTATATGGAGAAAGTTGCAAAAATTCCTTCACCTAAAGTTGCCTTATTAAATAATGGAGCAGAGGAAACTAAAGGCACAGATATTCACATAGAAGCACATCAACTTTTAAAACAAAATAAAAATATAAATTTCATTGGAAATATTGAAGCAAGATATGTTTTAGATGATGTTGCAAACGTTGTTGTTGCTGATGGATTTTCAGGTAATATCGTTTTAAAAGCAGTTGAAGGAGTTGCTTTATTTGTTAATAAAGAATTAAAAAGAATGTTTAAATCTTCTATATTAACTATGTTTGCTGCAATTTTAATGAGCGGACAATTAAAAGGATTTAAAAAGAAATTTGATTATAAAGAAACAGGCGGGGCATTTGTTTTAGGGATTTCAAAAGCAGTTATTAAAGCCCATGGCTCAAGTGATGATGTTGCAATTAAAAATGCTATTAGACAAGCGAAAACATATGTTGAAAACGATGTTTCAGCACTTATCGAAGCTTCACTTAATGAGCCAAAAACACAAGAAATTTAATTTTAAAATTTAAAATTAAAGAAAGGGTTGGTTTTAGCCAATGAAGAAATTAGAGGAAAACATAGGATATAGTTTTAAAAATGAGAGTATTTTAAAGCTTGCCCTAACTCATTCTTCTTTTGCAAATGAAAATAAGAACAATGAATATAACGAGCGTTTAGAATTTTTAGGCGATGCCGTTTTGCAATTAGTTACTAGTGAAAAATTATATAATGAAAATAAAAATATGTCCGAGGGCAATATGAGTAAGCAAAGAGCAGGGCTTGTTTGCGAGGACGCACTTGCAAAATATGCAAGCCAGATAGATTTAGGTGATTTTTTACTGCTAGGTAAAGGCGAAGAACATTCAGGTGCAAGAAAAAGAGCCTCAACTTTAGCCGATGCGTTTGAAGCATTAATTGGAGCTATATTTTTAGATTCAGGCGTTGATGAAGCTAAAGAATTTATATTAAAATTTTTAGATAAAGCAAGCATTACAATAGTTGATTTTAAAACTCTACTGCAAGAAATAATTCAAAAAAATCCAGGGGAGAAATTAAGCTATCAAGTGATAGAAGAAAAAGGTCCTGACCATGATAAAGAATTTATGGTTTGCGTTTTATTAAATTCAAATCCTATAGGACAAGGAAATGGAAAAAGCAAAAAACAAGCCGAGCAAGCAGCGGCTAAAGAAGCATTAATTTTAATGGGATATAAATTATAATATATGAATAAGCATAAAAATCTATCAATTTTTATTCCACACGAGGGATGCCCTAATGATTGCTCATTTTGTAATCAAAGAAAAATTAGTGGAAAAGAAATATCGGTAACCAAACAAGAAGTTTTTAATATATGTGATGAATTTTTGCCAAAAGAAAATGCACAAAATTTTGAAATAGCGTTTTTTGGTGGAAGTTTTACTGCTATTAATAGAGAGTATATGATTTCTTTATTAGAAACGGCAAATAAATTTATTAAATTAAATAGGGCGAATGGAATTAGAATTTCAACTCGCCCAGATGCAATCACAAAAGAAATACTAGATATATTAAAAAAATACAATGTTACAAGCATTGAACTAGGCGCGCAGAGTATGCAAGATGAAGTTTTGTTTTTAAATAAACGAGGACATAGTGAAAAGGATGTTTTCACAGCTTCAAAGATGATAAAAGAAAATGGATTTAATTTAGGCCTTCAAATGATGACTGGGCTTTATGGGCAAAAAGATTATTTAGAATACGCCATAGACACAGCCAATAAATTTATTCAAATAAAGCCAAACACAGTTAGAATTTATCCAACTATAACTTTAAAAGATACATTTCTTGAAACTCTTTATGAAAATAAAGAATATATCCCACCAACTTTAAATCAAAGCGTTGAAATATGTAGTGAAGTGGCAAAAATGTTTTTAAAAGAGGATATAAAAATTATAAAACTTGGACTTCACGCGCAAGCAGAAGTTGAAAAAGGGTATGTAGCGGGGCCATATCATCCTGCATTTAGCGAATTAGTTTATGCAAAAATATATTTTGATAGAATAAATAAAGAATTAACCCCTAGTAAAAAAACATATACAGTTTATGTTAATAAAAATCGCCTTTCACAGGCAAAAGGCCAAAAAAGGCATAATATAAAAGAATTTGAAAAGCTGGGATATACAATAAATATCAAGCCAGCCAAGATAGATGATTATGATTATATAAAAGTAGTAAGCGAGGAATAATAGTGTATTTAAAAGCAATTGAATTACACGGCTTTAAGTCGTTTCCAGATAAAACAAGGATAACTTTTGAAAAAGGGATGTCTGCTGTTGTTGGGCCAAATGGTTCGGGCAAAAGTAATATTAGTGATGCCATTCGCTGGGTTTTAGGCGAAACTAGAAGTAAAGAACTTCGTGGAACAGGCAAAATGGAAGATATAATCTTTGGTGGAACTCAAAAGCGTTCAGCTATGGGGTTTGCTTCAGTTAGTTTGATTTTAGATAATAGCGAAAAAAGCTTTGATTTAGATAGTGATGAAATTTCTGTTACAAGAAAATATTATCGAGGTGGCGATAGCGAGTATCAAATAAATTCAAATAAAGTTAGATTAAAAGATATATATGAATTATTTTTAGA
>CAZVOQ010000204.1:0-3161 GCA_964628475.1 uncultured Oscillospiraceae bacterium
AACTATAACTATCTTTAGTTTAATCTTCTATTCTTGGGGCGAAGTTAAATATTTCCCTATTATGCTAGCTAGCACAATAGTAGATTTTACATGTGGACAACTTATCGAAAAAAATCCAGATAAAAAATCTGTTAGAAACACATCTTTAATTTTTTCAATGGTTTTTAATTTAGGAATGCTTTTATTCTTTAAATACACAGATTTCTTTATAATTAATATTAATAATTTTGCAGGCACTGATATTGATTTATTAAATATAACATTGCCTCTTGGTATTTCTTTTTACACTTTCCAAACAATGTCTTATACAATAGATGTTTACAAAGGAAAAGTTAAGGCTGAAAAAAACATTATAAACTTCTCAGCATTTGTAACTATGTTCCCTCAGCTTATTGCAGGGCCTATCGTTAAATACACTGATATAAACGAAAAATTAAATAATAACACAAATAGAATTACTATCGATGGCATTAACGAGGGGATAAAATTATTCATATTTGGGCTTGGCAAAAAAGTTTTAATAGCTAATAATGTTGGTGCTTTATGGAGTGATTTAGAAATTTTAGGATTTAGCAATCTTTCAACGCCTTTAGCTTGGCTTGGCATTATCGCTTATGCACTTCAAATTTATTTTGATTTCTCTGGCTATTCTTTAATGGCAATAGGCCTTGGTAAAATGCTAGGTTTTGACTTTCCGCAAAACTTTAATCTGCCTTATATCTCAAAAAGCATCACTGAATTTTGGAGAAGATGGCATATGACTTTAGGTGGTTGGTTTAGAGAGTATGTTTATATCCCACTTGGCGGTAATAGAAAAGGGTTAAAACGCCAAATCATTAATATGTTTGTTGTTTGGTTTTTAACTGGCTTTTGGCATGGTGCTGACTGGAATTTCATTTTATGGGGAGTATACTATTTTATCCTTTTAGCTATTGAAAAAGCGTTCCTTCTAACATTTTTAGAAAAACATAAAATATTCGCTAGAGTATACACTATACTAGCATTTTTAGTTGGTTGGGCTTTATTTTATATAACAGATTTATCACTACTGAAAACTTTTATTACCACGCTTTTTATACCAACAGAAGGTATAAGCGTTGTATACTATTTCTCTAGCTATATTATTAGCATAATTATAGGCATACTACTATCTACAACTCTACCGATGAAATTTTATGATAGATACAAAGATAATAATATAGTAATGGGTGCATTATTAGTAGCTATTTCATTTTTATCTATTGCATATCTAGTAGACTCAACTTATAATCCATTTATATACTTTAGATTTTAGCACTACAGAAAGGAAAAATTATAATGATAAAAAACTTAAAAAACTATCCTTTGATTATTCTTTTTGCAGTTTTATTATACTCAATTAGTATCGCAGATTTATTTTCACCAACTCATGAATATTCAGACCTTGAAAATCGCAAGCTATCAACTTTTCCAAAATTTTCACTTGAAGATTTAATTGAAAATGAATACACACCTGAAATCGAAACGTTCACTAATGATCATTTTATTTTTAGAAACTCATGGATTTCATTAAAAAGTATTTCTGAAACTATGCTTTTAAAAGGAGAAAATAACGGAATTATATATGGTGAAGACGGATATATGTTCACAAAATTTTATGAATTAAATGAAGAGCAAATCCAAAAAAATCTATCTGCTGTTAATGAATTTATATTAAGACACCAAGATAGAAATATTATTTTCGCTCTTGTTCCTACTGCCCCTGGGGTTATGCTTGAAAACGTTAAGGCTTTCTCCCCTGTTTTGGATAATGATTTAGTTTTCTCTTTAGTAAACGAAAGTATTTCAAGCGAACACACATTAAATTTACAATCAACTCTTCAAGATAAAAATGATGAATATATTTATTATAAAACAGATCACCACTGGACAACTCTTGGAGCATACTATGCCTATGAAGAATATATGAATAAAATTTCAAGGCAGCCAGCTGAATTATCTTCATTTGATTTTATAACAGTTGATAATTTTTATGGCACTCATTACTCAAAGGCAAAATTATTTAATGCACAAGCCGATACTTTAAGCTATTTTGAAAGCGATGCAATGATAACTATTGGAGATGAAACTCTAAGTATTTATGATAAAGAACAATTAGAAACTCGTGATAAATACGCTATGTTTTTAAGAGGCAACTTTGGCTACACCACTATTGAGGGCAAAGGCGAAGGAAATATTTTAATTATTAAAGATAGCTATGCTAATGCCTTTATCCCATTTTTAATTGAAGATTTTAGCAATATTCATATTATAGATTTAAGATATTTTAGCGAAGGCTTAGATAGCATAATAGAAACTGAAAACTTTAGTAATATTCTATTTTTATACAATGCTGAATCATTTGTAGATGATAGAGATTTACCTAAAATTAATTTATTTAACGATTAAAACAGAAATTATCTATAACTAGGTACTCATAAAGAAACTTTGCGAATAAAAAATACAAGGGAATGGCAAAAGCCATTCCCTTTATTTATTTAAAAGTTATTCTTTTAAAGGGGAATAATAGTTTTTTGCTATCAAAAAGATATAAGATTGCCGCTTTTTTATGCACAACATTGCTTAAATAAATGAGTAAAAGTCCTTTATACACTTCGTTAATATTAAGCTTTCCTGTCCTTTGCTTTTAATTTTATGAAAAGCATCATATTTACTGATTATATTCAAAATTTCTGCATCTTTGCTTTTTTCTAATACTATAAAAAGAAACAATGAACATAGTTCATTGTTTCTTTTTAGGTATCACTATAGATATTGCCTATTTTATTATATATTAATTTTAACTAATACAGAAAGAACAACTATAACCACTCCTAATAATCTAACGATGCGTGATATATTTTTATATACCATAAGTGAATCTGGAGCGATAGGATTAATTACAAAAAGCATTCCATAAAATACTCCACCGATATTAACAGCAATAGTATCTTGCATAATCATAGCTATCGCAAATCCTAAAAATGCGATAATTAGTCCCAATCTTACTTGTAAATCAAACGTAACGTTTTTCATAATAATACCTACCTTTCTTTATGTTTTGTGTGAATTTGTAGTGACTTATAAGCTAATTTATTTAGCCTTACTCATATAATCCGAACACGTTTTATAATAATTAAATA